>JAAYYH010000167.1 GCA_012515495.1 Coriobacteriaceae bacterium
ACGCTGATCGCGAACAGGTGATCGTCGGTGATGTGAACAGTCTCGTTCAGATTCTCGATAACGTCATAGATAATGCCATTCAAGCGTATAATGGACGTAGTGGGACTATCCAGCTGCGAGTGGAGCAAGTTGGTGATGACATCAGGTTCTCGGTTTCCGATCAAGGCGATGGTATTCCACCCGAGATAGAGAAGCTGTTATTCAAGGAAATGGTGACCACTAAAGGCAAGCATGGTACGGGACTTGGTCTGTATATGTCCCACAGTACCGTTAAAGGTATGTTCCGAGGTAATATGTGGTTGGAAACGAAGCTCGGTGAGGGCACAACGTTCTTCATCCAGATACCCCTGACAGGAAAGTAGGGCGGCGTCGTATGCGCAAACAGCGAAGCCAAGAGGTGTCGCAAGAATATAAGATCATGGTCGTAGATGATGAAGAGGGTATCATCGACACTGTGACGGCTTTATTGATGCGTAGTGGCTACTGGTGCAAGGGATTCACCAATCCCCTTGAGGCGTTAGAGGAACTGGAGAGAGAACACTACGACCTCCTGATCCTCGACTATTTCATGCAGCCTCTACATGGTGATGAAGTAGTAGCGCGTATCCGCAAGAAGGACTACGAGCTTTACATCTTGTTGCTTACCGGGCATAAGGAGCTCGCTCCACCCGTGAACACGCTCAAATCACTTGCTATACAGGCCTACTGCGAGAAGAGCGATCGAACGGATCAGCTGCAATTGCTGGTGGAATCAGGTATCAAGTCCATCGAGCAGATGCGCACCATCAAGCAGTTCCAGGACGGGCTGAACAGTATTTTGGGTGCTGTACCAAAGATCTATCAACTACAGCCCATCGGAAACATCCTCGAGGAGATACTACGGCAGATCCTCCCTCTGGTGAGGGGCGAGGACGCCTTCATATTGGTCGATGAGTTGCCCGAGTTGCTCGACACCTCTGAGTTCTCTGACGGAGAGCCAGAGGAGCGAAAGAGCATCTTCTGCGGCATAGGTATGTATCGTGGCTCAGTCGACTCGTTTACCAGCCTGCTCGACCATGGACTGATGGAGGCTGTTGGTCGTGCGCGCACCGACTGCAGTCTGACGTTCGCTCCTGAAGGGGTTGTCTTGCCTCTGTGCGATGAACAGAGGCGGTCACTTGGTGTGATTTACGCCCGCAACGTCTCAAGCGAATACGGTATCAAACTGCTGGAGATATACGCGCATCAAGCTTCTTCATCCATCAGTAACGCGTTTTTGCATTCACTCGTCAACATCAAGAATGAGGAGCTATACGAGACCTATGCTCAGCTCAAGCAGCGGTATATGGATACAGTCGAGGTGCTGCGTCTGGCCGTTGACGCCAAGGACGAATATACAAGAGGACATTCCGATCGCGTGGTAGACCTGTCTTTAGAGATCGGCCGCGATCTTGGGTTCAGTGAGGGCGAGCTTGAGGAGCTGCGCGTAGCGGGATTATTCCATGACATCGGCAAGATCGGTACTGCTGATGACATCTTGCTTAAAGCGGAATCGCTGACCAAAGAAGAATATGAGCAGATCAAGCGTCATCCGACGAAGGGGGCGATGATCCTGTCCGCTGTTTCGATGTTCGAGAGTATCGTGCCGGTGATCAGGCACCATCACGAGCGCTGGGATGGGGCGGGTTACCCAGATGGATTAGCTGGAAAGGATATTGAGCTCAACGCGCGTATCATCGCGGTGGCTGATGCTTTCGACGCCATGATGTCGGATCGGCAGTATCGTTCGCATCTCTCGTTCGACGACGCGACAGAACAACTACGTGAGGGCGCGGGTACCCAATTCGATCCGGCTGTGGTCGGTTGCTTCTTGGCTCTGATCGAGAAGAATCCTGGGGTTCTTGACAGTATCCGTCGATAGCCTTATCAAACAAGCTGGTATCAGCTGGGCTGCATCGTCACTGCGATAAGCCGCCTATCTTGGCATTGACTAAAACACCCGCTTGGGCTAGGATTCTTTGCCATGGAGACGACGTATGAGAAACAGACCATGATGATGCTTGAGCCCGGGCTTGTGAACGGCTCTGCCGAGCTCGGGCGTTAAACAATGTTGTTGTCGACTTTACAGACGTTATCCTCCCATACTGATACAGGTTCTCATGATAGAGATACGCAATCTCTTTAAAACATACGATGCCAAGCATATTCACCACGAAGCTTTGTGCGACATCAACCTGACCATCGACGATGGTGATATCTTCGGTATCATCGGAGTGTCGGGGGCTGGTAAGTCAACGCTCGTACGCTGCATCAACCTTTTGGAGCGGCCAACTGCTGGCCGCGTCATCATCGATGGCGATGATGTCACCGATTTCCATGGCCGTCAGCTGCTTGAGCTCCGCAGCAGGATAGGGATGATCTTCCAGGATTTCAGCCTCTTCGCCCAACGCACGGTATTGGAAAACGTCAGGTTCCCGCTGGCTATCAGACACCATGATAAGCAGACATCTTATCAGCGCGCTCAAGAGTTGCTTGAATTGGTTGGGCTGGCCGATAAGGCCAAAAACTATCCGTCGCAACTCTCGGGTGGACAGCAGCAACGGGTCGCCATCGCCCGGGCGTTAGCCAATGATCCGCGTATCATACTCTGCGATGAGGCAACCAGTGCCTTGGACTCACTGACAACGGAATCGATACTCGAGTTGCTCAGGGATATCAACAGACGCTTCGGTGTGACCATAGTCGTCATCACGCATTCCATGGATGTTGTCCGCTCTATCTGCAATAAGGTAGCGGTGATAGACGATTCCCGTATCGTTGAGCAGGGGACGACTACGGAGATCTTCGCGCGACCGAAGGCCGCCATCACCGAGCGTCTGCTCAGGACGGCAGGTGTTCATGAGTGAGATGATACAGGCGTTTATTGCCGAATATGGTAGTCTGCTCGTCGATGGCACTATCGCCACGTTGATCATGACTACGGTCTCGACTGTGATAGCCTATCTGATTGGCATACCGATTGGTGTCATCGTCACGATCACGGCTCCTGATTCGTTGCGACCACATACGGTAGTCAATGCGGTTTTGGGCTGGATAGTGAATATCGGACGCTCGATTCCATTCATAATCTTATTGGTGGCGTTGATTCCAGTCTCGCGGTTCATCGCGGGAACATCATTGGGAACCATCGGTGCGATAGTGCCTTTGACCATTGGCGCTATCCCATTTGTCGCTCGCATGGTTGAAGGTTCACTCGCCGAGATAGGACCAGGTCGCGTTGAAGCAGCGCAGGCATTTGGAGCTTCTACGCTGCAGATCATCACCAAGGTCTTGCTTTGGGAGAGTCTGCCTTCGCTGATCAGGGGCGCGGCAATCACCTATATCACCTTGATTGGCTATTCTGCAATCGCTGGCGCTGTAGGTGCCGGTGGCCTGGGTGATATTGCCATACGCTTTGGTTATTATCGTTATCAGGATGAGGTGATGGTTGCCACGATTGTGCTTTTGATCATCGTGGTACAAATCATCCAGAGCACGAGCGACATCTTGAGCAAGAAGATAGACAAGAGATAGACAAGAGACGGCAGTGCCGATCCAGTTGGCAAAAAGACGGATAGGCATTGATTGATGACAAGGAGATAAGCCGCCCTCAGGCGGTTAACGAAAGGAAGGAACACTATGAAATACAACAGATTGAAATTGCTGGCATCACTGGTGCTCAGCGCAGTATTGGTAGCATCGTTGGGTTTGCTGTGGGGTTGTGGCACCGCAGGTAAGTCCGGGTCGGATGCAAAGGATGCAGACAACGCCGACAGCGCGAAGACTACCGTACTGAAAGTCGGTGCTTCACCGGCACCACATGCCGAGATCCTTGACTCGATCAAGGCCACACTGGCTGAGGAGGGCATTGAACTTCAAATCATCGAATACTCAGACTATGTATTACCTAACACTGCCCTGCAAGACGGCGACATCGACGCGAATTACTTCCAGCACAAGCCTTATCTGGATGACTTCAATGCCGAGCATAAAAGCGCGTTGGTCTCCGTTGCGGCTATCCACTTTGAACCGCTGGCGGTCTATGCCGGCAAGAGCTCAGCGATCAGCGCATTGCCTGATGGCGCAAAAATCGCCGTACCTAATGACACCACCAATGAGGCGCGTGCATTGCTATTGCTTCAGGATCAGGGTCTGATAACCTTGCCTGCGGATGCCGGCCTCACCGTCACGCCGCGTGACATCGTCGACAATCCCAAAAACCTCGAATTTCTCGAAGTCGAGGCTGCGGCGCTGCCTCGCGGACTGGAGGAGGTTGATCTTGCGGTGATCAACGGTAACTTCGCTCTTGCTGCCGATCTGCCAACGTCGTTGATCTTGGCTACTGAGGACCCGGATTCACTGGCGGCAACAACTTACGCTAACTGTCTGGTTGTTAAAGAAGGCAACGAGGCCGCACCCGCCATCAAAGCCCTGATCAAGGCTTTGACATCGCAGCAGACTCGTGACTTCATCAATGAACGGTATCAGGGTGTCGTTGTACCGGTATTCTGATTGTTTGATCAGCTGTTCGGAGCAGGAAACAGGAATGGTGAGGGAAACAGAGTCGTGCTGATAGGCGTAGTATCTGATACACACGGTTCTCTGCCAGACGTTGTCGTTCGCGCATTCGCCGATTGCGCCCATATCATCCATGCGGGAGATGTGGGCGCCTCTTCTGTGATCGAAAGACTGGCCACAATAGCACCTCTGACTGTAGTTAAAGGTAATTGTGACAGCGCAACACTCAGCTTTGATCTGCGAAGATTTGCTGCCATCACGCTTGGTGGCGTGCGCTTCTTCGTCACCCATACACCGGCAGACGCGGAGGCTTCGCTACGCGGTCGAGGATTCATCTCGGCTCAACAGCCTTTGCCACAAGTCTGCATCCACGGACACACCCACGTACCACGCAACGAGCGTCGGGGAGCCGTGATGATGCTTTGCCCTGGTTCTCCTGTCCATCCTCGAGCCGGCAACGGTCCTTCAGTGATGTTAGTCGAGATCGAGGATGCGAAAGTCACGGATGCGCGAACAGTCTGGCTTGATTTCTGAGTTGCAAACTCACTGTGATGGCTCGTAGATATGGTATTCAATGTTCGCGCTAATCACGCAGCTGGATGATGCTCAGCAGATTGGGGAACCAGAGATTCGATGAACGGCGTCTTCCTTAATATCATCACCGTCATAGCAGGTACCGCACTCGGGTTGGTCTTCGGTAAGCTGATCCCTGAGCGCTTCAGACAGATCGCCTTCTTTGCAATCGGGTCCTGCACCATCGCTTTTGGCGCCATCACCACTGTTGATGGATTCGCTGATCTCAGTGCCGGTCGCGTCGGCTCTTTTGCTGCTTTGGTATTGGTGACTTCGTTGGTCTCGGGTTCTTTGTTCGGAGAATTGCTACGAATAGAGCAACGTATCGAAGGCTTGGGAGGCTGGTTGCATCGTCTGTTGAAGAAGCGTTTCAAACGTGGGGATCAGGCAGATTCGTCACCATCCACCTTCGCCGAAGGCTTCATGACCGCTTCGATATTCTTCTGCGTAGGTGCTATGACGGTGATGGGATCCATCCAAGCCGGACTGGGTGATCCATCCACTCTCTACCTCAAGTCACTCTTGGATGGTATCTCGGCCATATTCCTGACGACAGCACTGGGTATCGGAGTGGGTTTCTCAGCATTCTCTGTGTTCATAATCCAAGGAGGGCTGGCAGTATTCGCCGGCTTTCTCAAAGGATTCCTCACATCAGCTGTCATGGCTTCCATCAGTCTTGTCGGTGGAACGATGCTTATAGCCCTGGGCATCGATATCATCGGTATCAAGAAGATGAAAGTGGGTAATATGCTTCCCGCACTGTTGATCGCCGTTTTGCTTGGCTGGTTGCTTGGGCTATAAGACATCCGAAACTATGCTATCATTTTGCGGTTAAAACGAATGTCGTATATGGAGAAGTCATCAATGCGTGAGAAATTGCAACAGATTATCAATACCTACGCTGAGTTGGAGCGTAAGCTGAGCGATCCGGCCGTGCTGGCCGATCAGAAGGAATATACCCGATTGGCCAAGGAGCATTCCAGTCAGGGTTATCTGGCTCGAAGCGCGCGCGCCTACGTCACAGCCAGTGATGAGCTGGCGGCTGCCAAGGAGATGCTGCATACGGAGAGCGACGCGGAGATGAAAGAATTCGCGCAACAGGAAATCACCTCGCTTCTAGAGCAGATTGAGGCTCTTGAAGAGGATATCAAGGTCATGCTTGTTCCGGGTGACCCCAATGACGAAAAGGATATCATCATCGAGATCAGGGCTGGAGCCGGTGGTGATGAGGCGGCGATCTTTGCTGGCGACCTCTACAAGATGTATCTGCGTTTCGCTGATGAGAAGGGTTGGAAGGTCGAGACACTGGGTGTATCGACTTCAGAAGCGGGTGGCTTTAAGGAGATCCAGTTCAAAGTCTCTGGTAACAAGGTCTATTCGGTGATGAAGTTCGAGAGCGGGGTACACCGAGTGCAGCGGGTGCCAAAGACTGAATCGCAGGGAAGGATCCACACCTCAACGGCGACGGTAGCTGTTCTGCCGGAGGCTGATGAGCTCGATGTTGAGATCAACGCCAATGATCTGCGTATCGATATCTACCGCTCCAGTGGTCCTGGCGGCCAGAGCGTCAATACTACCGACTCTGCTGTGCGCATCACCCATCTGCCCAGCGGGCTGGTAGTGCAATCCCAGGATCAGAAATCGCAGTTGCAGAACAAGTTGGCCGCAATGGAAGTGTTGCGTGCGCGTCTCTATGACAAGATGCTGGCTAACCAACAGGAGGAGCTGGGGGCGCAGCGTCGCGGGCAAATCGGCAGCGGTGACCGCAGCGAGAAGATCCGCACCTACAATGGTCCCCAGGACAGGGTCACCGATCATCGCATCGGTTATAACGGTACTTACAACGGCATTCTGCTGGGTGCCGGAGGCAGCGGTCTGGAAGAATTGACAACAGCGCTGATGACTGCCGATCGCGCCCGACGCCTGGAAGAAGCGGTATGACAACTGCGGGTGAAACCGCACTGGTCTGGACGACCAAGGCAGCGTTGGACTGGACCCAGGGCTATCTTGAGCGCAAGGGAGATGAGAATCCGCGACTGAGCGCCCAATGGCTGCTGTGCCATGCCACTGGACTGAGTCGATTGGAACTCTATACCTGCTTTGACCGCTTGCTTACCCTTGATGAACTGTCCTGCCTTCGCGATGCGATCAAGCGTCGAGGTGTTGGTGAGCCACTGCAATACATCAGCGGCGTGGCTCCCTTCAGGCATCTGGAGCTAAAAGTCTCTCCCGGGGTGTTGATCCCACGACCAGAAACCGAGACG
>JAAYYH010000168.1 GCA_012515495.1 Coriobacteriaceae bacterium
ATGGAATGGTAATCAACCTAAATCGCTGCATCGGCTGTAAAACCTGTGCCGTAGCCTGTAAGATGCAGAATAACGTACCCATGGATATGCTCTGGAATCGCGTGATCAATGCCGGAGCGGAATCCTACGATGATGCTGTGGGTACCTATCCCAATTTAATCAAACAATATACACCTGTAGCCTGTCAACATTGTGAGAACCCGCCTTGCCAGGCGGTTTGCCCAGTTGGCGCAACCCACACTGATGAATTTGGCAGAGTTCTGATCGATTACGATCTTTGTATCGGCTGCAGAATCTGTATGGCCGCCTGTCCCTACAACGCCCGTGTCTTCAACTGGTCTGAGCCAGTGAGGGTTCCCGACTTCAACTATGGTCAGAAAGAAGTCCAGATTCGTCCGGTTGGTGTTGTAGAGAAGTGCACGCTTTGCGCAGAACGTACCTCCGAGGGCAAAGATCCCGCATGTGTATCTGCCTGTCCAAGTCGTGCGCGCACCTTTGGTGACTTAGATGATCCAGAGAGCGCAATCTCCTTGTTGATCAGGGATGCCAAGCCTGAGCAACTTCTGCCGGAGAAGGGTACTTCTCCCAAAATCTTCTACATAACCTGACGAGAGGAGCAAGCATGAAGAAGAATATCAGTTTCATAGTAGCCTGCTCGGTGCTGGCGCTCCTCACGGCGGTCGGTATCGGCACGTGGATCTATCAAATCTCTGGAGGTCTTGGTGTAACCGGTATGAACAATTCGGTGTCCTGGGGTCTGTATACCTCAATGTTCATGCTGTTCGTTGGGCTTTCTGCCGGCGGTTTGATTGTTGCCTCCGCTGCTTCAATCTTTGGTATCAGCAAGTACAAGAAAGTCGCACTGCCGGCAGTGATGCTCTCAACGGTCTGCATCGTCGCAGCAACCGGTTTCGTACTGGTTGACCTTGGTGGAGTGGCGCGAGTGTTCAATCTGTTTATCTCACCACAATGGAACTCACCTCTGGTTTGGGACGTTTTTGTCATCTTGATTTATTTCGTCATCAACGTGGTATATCTGGTGCTGATGTCTCGCTCTGACAAAAACGAGAGATCCCTGAAGGTGGTTTCGGCCATCGCTCTACCTGTTGCCATTCTGGTTCATTCCATTACCGCTTGGATCTTTGGCCTGGAAATCGCCAAAGAGGGCTGGTACTCATCTTTACTGGCACCGCTGTTTGTAGTTTCAGCCATCGATTCCGGTTTGGCTCTACTTTTAATCGTGTTATCGGTACTCAACAAGTTAAAGGTATTCGAAGTTGACAGTAAACTGATGGCCAGTCTCGCTGGTTTGCTAGCGACAGTCATAGCCATCGATGCGTTTCTCATCTTCTGCGAATTGCTTACCTTGGGTTACCCGGGCGGAAGTGGCGCAGAGCTTCTGGCGATCATGTTAACCGGACAGACAGCGTTCTTTTTCTGGGGTGAGGTGTTCTGCCTTGTTGTCCCCTTCCTGATCTTGGTATTTGGCATGAACCGCGAAAGGACAGGTTTAGTTGTCGCAAGCTCAGTCTTAGTGGTTGTTGGTGTGTTATTCAAAAGGCTCTGGTTGCTACTAACCTCGTTTTTTATCTTCAATACTGCCGGAGCTCCGGGTATTACCGTGGGAAACAGTAATGCTGCCGAGCAAACCTGGTTGTTACAGGGAACGTATGCTCCAACAATCGTTGAGCTCGTGATCACCATCGGTATCATCTCGTTGGCAGCCTTGCTCTATCTGGTCCTTGCAAACCGCTTGCTGCAGCAGCCAGTAGAGCACGACGTCTCCACTGCAGTGACGCCATCAGTAGCGGTGTAATGCGACAGTACCGCGCTATGCGGTGGATGAGAGGGAACTGTGGACGTGTCAAGTGATCTTCCGATTTGGAGCAGAACATTGAATGAGACTTGGGAGCTTAGGGCTCAACTTTACAGCTTTCTTGGCAACAGTCTGCTCGCGCCTCTTTGTGAGGACGTCTCAGCAGAGGTTCTCAACCCTTGTTTCTGGCAGGATTTCCCCCTTCTTCCGGCCAACGAGCAGATGGAAGAAGCTCTAAGTGCTCTGGCTGATTGCACGAAGAGGTTGACGCAGTATAGCCAAGCCGAGGCACAAACCGCAGTTAACGTCGAATTTACCCGGCTCTTCATTGGACCGGGTAAACCCTCGGCACCCCCATGGGAGTCACTTTACCGTGAACGCGCTGTGACCCTCTTTGGTCGTCCTACTGAGGAAATGCGTGAATTGTATCGCAGAAAGGGTCTGAGGATCGAGAGACCCGGCAAGCAGCTTGAGGATCATCTGGGCTTGGAGTTGCTGTACTTGGCTCACTGCATCGATGAAGTCATAGCAGAAGTCAGTGTGGGCAAAAGCCCTCCAACCGATGAACTCGCACGGATAGACTATCTGCGGGAGGAGTCGATCGAACAGCTTGCCTTTATCCGTAAGCATCCGCTTTGGTGGATAGATCGCCTCTTTGAAAACGCAACAAACGCCATGAGCATCGGTTATTATCCGCCATTGATCAAATTAGCTTGGGGCGTCTTGCTTTGGGATGAGGCTTTACTGACTGAGTTCCTTCAAGTCTTGGAGCACGCCCCTAATTCTTCAAGCTGTTGAGCGGTGCAGGGAATCGTCCTCCCCTGTGAGCAAGTACAGTACCAGCATATCTATTGATCTCCATGACTG
>JAAYYH010000169.1 GCA_012515495.1 Coriobacteriaceae bacterium
AAGCGATCAGTGACCCCTATCGTGATCTACAATGGGCGCTGGATATTATTGGAGCTGATGAAGCGGCGCAGCTACCAATGCCCGATAATCAGATCGAGGTTGCGGTTATCGATACCGGGGTAGACGTTGATCATCCAGACCTGCTCGAGAATCTGGACATGGTGAATGCCCGAGATTTCTCTAACCCATATAATCCCACAATTCTTACTTCAGATGTCTCATATATCAACGGAAAAGGTGGGCACGGTACCCATGTGGCCGGCATCATCGCTGCTGTCGCGCAAAATGGAGAGGGTGTTTCTGGAGCGGCTGTCAATAATCGAGTGACAGTCTTGCCGATAAACGTTTTCTATCCTGATCCGAATAACAACACAAAAGTCGTAGCGGATACCCTGAGCGTGGTCGCAGCCTATCAATACCTCCTGAGTCTTGATCTGCCTGATCTCAAGGTCATCAACCTCAGTCTGGGCGGTAGCAGTCAAGACATGGCTTTGAAGAACGTGATCGAGCAGGCCAAAGCTGCTGGTATGCTCACCGTTTGCGCGGCGGGTAATGATAATTCGAGCCTGCCGTTCTATCCTTCAGACTTTGAGGCGGTTGTATCGGTAACAGCGACGACTATCAGTGATGAGCGAGCGCCGTATAGTAGTTATAATCGTTATAAAGACATCTCAGCACCAGGCGGGAGAAAAGCATTCGAATCAGAAACGACACTGCTGGAAGACTACGAGCTGGGAGTTATGAGTACAGTTCCCAATGATGCATACGGCCTGATGATAGGCACTTCGATGGCTGCGCCGTATGTATCTGCCGCAGCCGCGCTTGTCTACTGCGCAGATCCGTTACTGACCACCGAACAGGTAAAGGATATCCTTTATGACACATCAGTTGATCTTGGCAGCAGCGGGTGGGATGAATACTTTGGTTGGGGTAGATTGGATCTTGACTCGGCTGTAACTGAGGCTTTACGTCGGGCAACAGGCAGCGTAGTCGATCTTTACGGTGACACTCGATACGATACGATGGAACAGATAATCCAGGGTTATGTCGAGGCTAGCCAATTGGAGCCTTCCACATCAGATACCGTGATCATCGCCAGCGGAGAAGATTATCCCGATGCGTTGGCGGCATCAGGATTAGCTGGTAGGTTCGATGCGCCCATACTCCTGACTCCCGCAAATGAGCTCAGTGATCAGACCGCGCGCAGTCTTGAGGCATTGGCTCCTACGCGCATTTTGGCACTTGGCGGGGAGGCCGCTCTCAGCACTTTGGTCTTCAATCGGATCCAGCAGGTGGTTCCAGCGGCAACAGTAACGCGTATAGCCGGTGAAACGCGCATTCAGACCGCTTGGGAGATTTATAGGCAAAGTGAAGATGATCCAATTCCTGAGGCAGAGGCCTGGGGAGATACAGCCATAGTGACCACGGGATATCAGTTCGCTGACGCGCTGACTATCGCCCCATATGCCTATAGGACTTGTGCCCCAGTTTTCCTCACCCAGAGGGATGGTAGTCTCAGCTCACAAGTTCAGGCATTGCTGATTTCTGGAGCGTTCAGACGAGTGATATTGATTGGCGGAAGCAACGCGATCCCAGATGTGGTAGCCAGCTCGATCGAGCAAGCACCCGGCGAAACCGTGGTGTTCAGATGGTGGGGGGACAATCGCTATATGACCAGTGCCGTTGTTGCCAATAACGCGGTGGAGGAGGGAGTTTTCTCTTGGGAGGGCGTGGGCTTTGCTACCGGCAGGGATTTTCCCGATGCCCTGAGCGCGGCTCCGCTGTTGGGATATCAAGGATATCCTCTACTACTGGTAGATGAGAGTATTAGCGGACGCTATGCCATAAATGAGCTGTTGATGCCCAATCGCCAGGATATCTGGTCGTTGTTATTCTTTGGTGGCAGTGATGTGTTGCCGGAAGCGCTAAGGGACAGCATCAAAGCGGCTGTCAGCTTGTGGTGAAGACTGAGACATCGGCTATAAGGTTCTGACATCAAAGCTCTGCTACCAAAATTCTTACGACGAATCGTCAGCTAATCTCTCCAGATTCCAACAGGATCCTCCCCTTTGATGCCAAACAGGGGGATATGCGATCTGAGCAGCATGATCCAGGTCAGGATAGCGATGATTATCGATACGATGATCAGCACTCCTATACCAATGATATAGTTCGACCACGGCAATACTGCCAGTGCCATACCCAATGTGCAAGCAACATTATGGAAGACATTGATCAATGAGGATGTAGCGCCAGCTTCGTCTTGATGTTGAGAGAGCAGGATGTTCGTTGTATAGGGGCGGATGCAGGATTCGATCATGATGAAGATCAGGATAGTCAGGCAGAAGAACCAGGGAGTCGATTGCCCTACAACCAGCATCGCTACACCAGAGAGCACGGCCAAGATGAGCATGATAGTGGTAAAGCGTCGAGCGCTGACGAATCTTGATGCCAACAGCCAGATGAATGGTCCTGCCGCAGTGAACAGAGCTGCTGAGGAGAAGTAGAGACTGTATTCGATCTCACTCAGCCCGAAGAATGTGATGTAGATGTGGGATGCCGCTGCGATGTAGGCCATGAAAGGTAGACTGAACAAGGCGGTAACAGTGAGGAAGATCGTGAAGCCCCTGTTCTTTGCAACGACAGCGAGTTGTCCGATGCTACCCGCCAAGGTACCTACATAGCGTTCTTTGATGGGGAGCGTCTCCTGGAACAGGAGAACCAGGGCCAGACAGAGTAAGCCGAAACCGGATAGAACCCAGAAGATCATGCGCCAATTGGAACCCATGAGGATGAAGGCACCAGCAAGAGGCGCGATCACCGGTCCAAGCAGAAACATCACCTGGATGGCAGAGAGGGCTAATTCGCGCTTCTCGGGCAAAAAGGTATCTTTGACAATCGCATTCACTACGGCATTCATCGCTCCGCCACCCAAGGCTTGGATGGCGCGTGCTGTTATCAGCATCTCAATGGTTGTGGAAATGGCGCAGAGAGCACCGGCGATTGTGAACATGACAGTGCCGAGGAGCAGTATTGGCTTGCGACCGAATTTGTCGCTTAACGGTCCAAAGATCAGCATGCTGATGGTGAAGAAAAGGAAGTAACCGAAGAGAGTGGCATTCACCGTGGTTGCGTCAGTGTCAAAGAAAGTGGTCATCTGCGGGATAGCAGGAGTATACATATCCAGAGAGATCGGACAGGCAAGTGATCCTGCAACAAGCAATATGATGAGGCCAATTGGACCCAGATGTTCTTGTGGCTTGCTTAGCCACGCGCCTTTGGGCATAGGGTATCTCCTTGAAGTGGCGAATGTCGACGCATAGTTTGACAAGGTGCTATTCTAGCCAACGATGCTGAGAAGTCAAAGATTTTTGAAGTCACAGTCGTTGACACTTCTCAGTTGGGTGGTATCATATTCAGGCTTGTTAAAAGCGCGTGCGGCGTTACCTCAGCTGGATAGAGGGACTGACTACGAATCAGTACGTCAGGGGTTCGAATCCCTTACGCCGCACCACACCTTCTTTTGTAAATCACCTGCATTCAAATTCATAGACTATTGCTTGCCCGTCAAAGAGCTCTTCAAGAGTAGCGCGTGCTGTGGGCTCGAGCGCGGACGGGCTGTTCCAATGGCGGATGAGTTCTGGTGACGGAGGAGCATAGGAAAGCAGACGAGGTTCACCACTAGGGCCACAGACGATACGAGATGGATTCTTTTGGGGATCAAGGAAGACAGCGATGGCCGAAGTGTCATCGATTCGGGCAAGAAGAGAGCCTATCGTCAATGTGAAGGGCATTTTTGTACAGCCTTCGTCTCTGCTGTCCAAGGCAATCGGCGCAAGTCCAGCGTACTCCACAACACGCTCCACGACCTGACAAAATGATCCGAGGTCGTTCACACAAAGGTGCGTATCAGGGCTACAGGTAGAATAGAGTAGCTCGACCAGATCGGATAAAGCCCCAAGACGTATCTGCGACAGGGGTGGGATGACGATTGTCAAAGGAGTTGGTAACGACGCGACCCAGTCCCAGGATGATAGTAAATCATCAAGTGTTTCGGGGTTGGTCTCGCTGCCTACCATCAATCGCCTGTATCCTGCCGATGGAGCCATTTCCCCGTACTTCAACCACAATAGTCCCTCCTCGGTCACCATTCGTCGTGGCTCGATAGCATCACGTCGTTGCGTCGATTCACCGTAATAGCATTGACAGGGGTGGGCGAAAGTCCTCTGGTAAAGAATTTCACGCTTCGTGTCATCAGGGAGGATCATCGCCTTTTTGAGGAAGCGTAGAGCCTGTACTCGATTAACCAAAGGGCGTCCGCGTCCACCGATCTTGGCGTAATCGACGCCAGCGGCCTCAAATTGCGGAAGATGGCAGGCTGCGCAAGGATCAATTTGTAGATAATCCTGATCTTTACCTAAGCAAGCATGTGTTTTGAAGGTTGTATCGAATGTCTGGAGTGGCTCGATTGTTTGGTTGGCCAGAGTCCCTTCCCAATCGATTCTGGCAATGCCGTGGTAGTGGCGACAATAACCGTCGATGAAAGGACACTTGTCAAAGAAGGCCATGATCTCAGCTTCAAGGCCGCCAAAGGGCTGAAGCAGCAGACGGGCATCGTTTGGTGTCGAAAAGCGCGGCAGCACGATTCTGGTGATTCCCAGACGTAGATAGCTGGCAATGGTGGGGATGTTGTCTGCGACTGCCAGAAGCGAGAGGCAACGCCTAAGATCTGTGATGTTGCGCAGGCGACCGAGCAAACCGATGTCCGAGACGATGATCCCCGTACCACCCATACTCTCGAAATCCAAGCAAAGATCGGTGAGGTAGTCTAACTGCGGTTCGGTATAGCGGGTGTTCACAGTGAGATAGACGGGGATCTGTAGCTCATCAGCACGGGCGACAGTTTGGGCCAATTGCGCGCGCGTTGAAAGATTGGCAGCGCCCTGACGGCGGTTCGCGCTGTCGTGGTCACCGTATCGGCTGCGCCACCAGTCCTCGATGATACCGCAGTACAGTTCGTCAGCACCGGCCTTAATCAGGGCTTCAACCTCATCGGGTGCGCAAAGCGGGGCTACGAGTCTCATTGTTCTCTCCGACGAGATGAGCGGCTCGCGGGTCTATTGGCGGACGGGTTATCAGCAGATTGTTTTGACGGTCTATTCCTCATAGGCAACGCCGTCTGCCTAATCTGTGTTATGCGTTGCGAGAGTTTTGCGGCGATACGGTGGAGGTCTTGCGGGAACTCATCATGGACGAAGCTGCGGTAGGAGATTCGATCGCATTCGGCGAGGACAGCGTCAAGTGCCTCGATGAGGGTACGTTCGCCAGTCAGATGAGCCTGTGCGGCAAGCCAGGGAGACAACACGGCTCCTTCTTTCCAGGCATCATAGACAGGACGCAGTTTGTTTGACAGTTGCTGATAGAAGCGCTCTGATTCTGCGGACATCGGCTCCCAACAAGCAGCGTGACTAACCTGCTTTGCGGCTAAGCCCCGTTCGTGTAGGCGGCTGCCCGGGAAAAGCACCATGCGACTCTCGGCCACCTTTGGGCAATAAAGGCCCATCTCCCAGAGTCGTTTGGCTTCGATTCGGGCATCTTCCACACTGGTGCCGCTGTGCCAGAGGATATAGCCGATGTGAGCACTGATGCCTGCCTTCTTCAGCGCGGAGAAGACCTCTGGCAGTTTATCTGTCGCATACGACTTGTTCCAGTCTTCAAGGGTCTGTGGGCACAGGGACTCCACTCCTAAAAAGACTCGCGTGAAGCCACCTTTTCGTAGTTCTGCCAACCTTTCTGGGAGTCGATCCTGTTCCAGCAGGTCAGCCGCGCGCAGTTGCAGAGCATAGGCGATGCGCAATCCGCGTCTCTTCAACTCCAGATCAAGTGCTTCGATGCGAGATAATGGACCAAAGTCGTCATCGACGAAGTTGAATATCGGCAGTAATCCAGATTCTGCGGCGTGGGCACTCAGCAAGGCTATCTCGTCAACAACCAAAGGAAGGCTTCTTCCCTGCCATCGACGGTAAGGAGAAGGCAGTTTCGGCGTAGCGCAGAAACTGCAGGAACCATGACAGCCGCGTGAGCTCTGCAGGCTGATAGCGCAGCCCAATGCCAGGTAACGTTCGAGATCGGGGCGCGAAGCGATAGCCCATCCATCGGGAGTGAGATGGATATCCTTGGGGCTATCTGATTTGTCAGGAAGACTCCGCGCGTCAAACCTCTCCGCATCGCATTTCTCCGACTCAAACCTTGGGGTCTTCACCACACCCTCGGCCATCACTGCTCTGAACGTTTCTAAGAGCGGGATCTCTCCCTCGCACGACACTAGCTGGACCTCCGCGGGGAAGCGTCTCTGCGCCGAATCGAGTGCGGTGGTTACAAACAGCCCACCAACGATGAAGTGTGCTCGCGGATAGAACGTCTTCAGCCGACTGATGAGGCGCAGGGAGTCGGGTACGTCTTCAGCCGTCATGACGCTCAGACCAATAATGTCGGGTGGGGCAGTCACAGGGAAAGCGCGCGTGAAATCATCCCAGAATGAAAAGCTGTTCTCGTCAGCAAGTCCAAAGAGACGCTCTTGTTGATATAAACGTCTATCGAACAGTCGTACCTCTTCGTCGGTGTTTGCCTTGAGGAAGCCAGCCAAACGTTCTATACCTAATGGTTCCTGGAATTCGGATTCGTCACCCTCATACAACGGGCGTATCAGAGCGACCGTGGGCACGAGCGCTCCTAGGAGCCCGATTTGGATACGTCGAGACCATTGAGTTTGGCGGCACCTTGGAGATAGGTGAGCAGTGCCTTGGCATCCGGATCGCTGGATTGATATAGCGAAAGATTGACGACCTGACTGAGGACGTTCTCATATTCAAATGCGATGTCACTGTCAGAACCGATCTCGAAATCAACGACGGAGCAGGTGAAATTGTAGTCGTAGGCAGAACTGAAGCTTCCAGCGCCGACATAGGACGACACAGTGTCTCGAACCAGTGCTTCCCGTACCGATGGGTTACCAAGTTCCATCAACATCGCGGTGAGCTCCTCTTCAGTGATGTTCGGATGGAAGCCGCAGGCATCACCTGCGACTTGGACATTGAGCAGGCAACCGAGTTCCTCAGGATAGAGCAGAACGGTTTTCAGGGCCTGGATCATCGCCTCTTCATTCTTTTCTTGTTGCAGGAGGGCGAGTGTCCGATTGTTATTGGCACCAAAATGCGTTGGCAAGTCGCCGAGTACCGTATTGTAATAGTCCTCAGCTTCCAGGTAATCACCCTTGCGGTAGGAGTCGTTGCCATCGCTGAACATGGCGTTGTAGAATCCAGCGGCGGTGTTATCCTGGATATTCAATAGATCGTCAGCTTCGGGTGCGAAAGTGCGAGCATCGTCTGCTGCAATCATCGCCTCTTCGATAAAGAACCTGAACTCATCCGCCTCCTTGCTCACTCTGGCTTGCCACACAGTGTCGGCTACAACCTCATCTGTGGTTTTCGCTCCACTTGGATTCGCGGTCTTACTGTCGCAGGCAACAAGTAGCGTTAGGGAACAGATGGCAATGACGCAGATCATCGATATGAGCGCTATCCGACGAGCTTTCATCTCAGTGCCTCCTTAATGAACCGGCACACAGGCGCAGGGGCTTCCGCAGCTCACCGACTGGCAAGAACACGTGGATGACGAGTAGCTCAGGCAGCTGCACGAGTCATTATCGCAACCACAGACGCTCTCACAGCTACATATCGAGTACCCATCACAGCTGCAGACACTCTCACAGGTGCAGACCTCATCGCAGGCACAGGTGGTTGTTGACCCAGGTTGCGTGGTGTAGACCACGTCGCAGGTGCAGAACTCGCCAGTGACAACGCCTTCTGAGCTGATAACGCCCTCGGTTCCCTCTCCTTCGACGAAGAAGGTCTTCATGCCTGGCTTGTAGATGCTGTTGCCATCGACGATGATCTCGATCTGTGGTTTAGGCAGAGAGGTGCCGCTGCCGCTGACAGTGCGATCGTTGTACGAACCTGATGAGGCAGATGAAGCATTCTTATCTGGCATCTTCTTCTCTCCAATCCATCTTTCGCTGGATCTGGTTCAGGGTCAGTCTTCGGTTGATGACACAACGCTGACTGCCCTGATGTTCGGCAGGTGTCCGTCCCTCGAGAACCTTAGCGGCGCAGTCACCAGTGCAATGCCAGCGACAGAAGCAATCGGTACAGAAAGGGATATTCTTGACATTGAGATCTGCAAGTTCCCCGAGCTTGTCTTCATCGTAGACATAGTCGCCGAGCTCTGGATCATATCTTCCATAGAAATAGCGCTCGCTGCGGGGATCGCTTTTGTAGGAGACCTCATAGCAGGCAGTGACATCTCCGGTGGGAGTTACGGTATAAGAGCCGCTTGAAACCTTGCAGAAGGCATCGGTGATCATGTCCTGTCGGGCACCAGAATAGACAAGGCGCAGCCCTTTCTCACGGGCAACTTCAAGTGCCTTGAGGTAGTTCTCACAGAAGAGCTCGGCGGATGGCGTGCTGTCACTTGATGTCACGCAGCGGCCACATTCCCATACCGGTTCAAAATGCAATTGTTCAACGCTGGGGTAATTGTCTGCAACGAAAGCCGCGATTTCAGCCATGCGTACCACCATGGCTTCTGTTACTGTCGCACGGATGCCAAAGTTCAACTCGGCCTCGGCCAGTCGTCTCATAGTCCGGTCAACGTAGATGAAGGAGCCTGATCCATCCGCTAGGGGTCTTTGAGCATCTTGTAACTCGGGTAGTCCATCGAAGGAGATATTGACGTTGTCGAAATTCGCAACCAAGAACTCGAGCTGCTCCTCATTCATCACACCATTGGTTGCAGTGTTGAGGACAACGGGGAAATCAACTTCCTCGCTAAGGTCTCTGGCATACCAGACGATCTCGCGTAGCGTCTCAAAAGCGCTGAACGGTTCGCCGTTGCCGTGGATACTCACGAGGAAGTTCCTACAGGGCATCCCTTCGGCGGCTAGTTCTTGTGCGTTCTTAGCGATGAAGTCGATAGCGCGTCTGGCCGCGTCAAGGCTGAGCGTGGTGAGCTGCTCTCCGTTGCCGCCACCCTCGCCACCAAAGGCGTAACAGTAACTACAGCGCAGATTACAGCGGTTGGTGGGAAAGAGAGTGACCTGCGTGGGGCGGAAATCTGGTTCATGGCTTGGAAAAGGGCGTCTCTCAAAGAAGCCATGCTCCTCAAGAGCCTGTATCATTACGCGGCTTTCGTCGTCCTGGTTTGTCAACGAGGTGGGGTCTGCCGCATAGTCCAATGCGATGCGGATGGCGTTCTCGTTGGCGCGCGCCATGACACGGCGCAATGGTGCATAGAGTATCGGGCCTTTTTCATCTGTGATTACGAAGAGTTCGGGTGGTTGCTTTTCAACTTGTACAGGCATGGAGTTTCCTCAAACGCGATTCTCAAAAAGGGAGATATACACCTTGTTCTGCAGATACCCCGCTTGGCCTAACGTCACAAAGAACTCCGCGACCCCAGCACCATCCAGCGGTGACGAGACGAGGATTGAAGCCTCTTTAGCGATTTGACCTAAGCTGCGACTGCCATCGGCCAGCATGATGAGCTCTGCCCCGATCTTATCGATGTTGAAAACGTGAGTATCAGCGAAAAAGCCCAGGACAGTATCCCGTAGGTCGTCAGAGAGCAATTGGATACCTGCGATCATGACCGGTCCGACGGCTGCATCTATCGATATACCCTCTGGAGTAGTGAAATCAACAGCGGAAGACGAATTTCTAGCAGCTCCACCAAGCTCTCTTTCTAAAGACCATAGCCGCGTTGTTAGTGCGGAGCCAGTGACGCTCACGAAGGAGGCGATGATAACCAAGCCGCCAACGCCCTTTATGAAGTCTCGTCGTTCCATTGGTCCTCCTCGATGACCAGACGCTCCATGAACAACAGCGATGACCCGAAGTGATACATACAACCAGTACCGACATGGTTGGTAAAAGCGTCGAATTTATTCATTCTAACACAGCAGAATACGCAGGTGAGGTAGTTTTTTGATAGTCCGAATGGCACTATCTGTTCAGGTTATCAGTTAAGGCAACCAAACTATGGTTAGATTTGAATCCTCCTGTTGACTCCCTGTTGACAGAACCGCGCACTTCTCTCATAATCCTATAAACATACTGAATAAGTAGGAAATAAAGAATAAGCCTTGACTAAGAACGAAAGGAACTTCCTGATGAGCTATAGATTCGAAACCCTGCAATTACATGTTGGCCAGGAGCAGCCTGATCCAGCAACAGATTCTCGCGCGGTGCCCATCTACCAGACAACGGCCTATGTCTTCCACGATTCAGCTCACGCGACTGCCCGCTTTGGCTGCAGGATGCCGGCAATATCTACGGGCGCCTGACTAACTCCACACAAGACGTCTTAGAGAAGCGTATCGCCGCACTCGAGGGCGGAGTGGCTGCTCTGGCTACAGCCTCTGGAGCTGCCGCCGTCAGCTACGCATTCCTCGCGCTCGCTCAGGCAGGGGATCACATCATCGCGCAGAAGACAATCTATGGCGGTACATACAATCTGCTCGCCCATACTCTAGCGCTCTACGGAATCGAGACGAGTTTTGTCGATGTGCATGATCCAGCAGAGGTGGAAGAGGCAATCCGACCAAATACAAAGGTGATCTTCCTAGAAACCTTTGGCAACCCAAACTCCGATATTCCCAACATTGACGCGATATCCGTGCTCGCCCACGAACATGGTTTGCCGGTGGTAGTCGACAACACCTTCGCCACACCCTATCTCTTCCGCCCAATCGAGCACGGTGCAGACATCGTCATCCACTCGGCCACCAAGTTCATCGGCGGGCACGGTACCACACTTGGCGGAATCATCGTCGATTCTGGGAACTTTGATTGGGCGGCAAGTGAAAACTACGGCCCGATTGCGGCTCCTAATCCCAGTTATCACGGTGTCTCGTTCACGGATGCCGCTGGCCCTGCTGCTTTTGTGACCTATGTGCGCGCTATCTTGTTGCGTGACACGGGTGCGTCGATCTCACCATTCAACGCGTTCTTGTTGCTTCAGGGCGTTGAGACACTCTCGTTACGCATAGACCGTCATCGAGAGAATGCCTTGAAAGTCATCGCGTATCTGTCTGAGCATCCGCTGGTAGAGCGTGTGAATCATCCCTCGTTGCCCAACCACCCCAATCATGGACTCTATCAGCGTTATTTCCCCCAAGGAGCCGGATCGATCTTCACCTTTGATATCAAGGGTACGCAGAAAGAGGCACACGCTTTCATCGACAACCTAGAGATATTCTCGCTGTTGGCAAATGTCGCTGACGTTAAGAGTCTGGTTATCCATCCAGCTACCACCACGCATTCACAGTTGACCGCTGAGGAGCTCATTGAGCAGGGGATCCATCCTAATACCATACGTCTTTCAATTGGCACTGAGCACATCGACGATATCATTGCCGACCTCGAGCGCGGTTTCGCCGCGGTACAATAAACAATAGTGAACAAAGGAGAACACCATGTCGCGCATCCATACATCTGCCGATCAGCTCATCGGTAAGACCCCGCTTTTGCAGCTCAATCGTATTGAAGCGGAGTTTGGCCTGCAAGCTAAGCTTTTGGCAAAATTGGAATACTTCAACCCGGCCGGATCAGTGAAGGATCGTATAGCCAAAGCCATGATTGATGACGCTGAGGCTGCAGGCAGATTGAGGCCTGGCTCGGTCATCATCGAACCTACCAGCGGAAATACCGGTATCGGTTTAGCAGCAGTGGCCGCAGCTCGTGGTTATCGGATTATCATCACAATGCCTGAGACTATGTCGGTCGAACGTCGTCAGCTGATGAAGGCTTACGGTGCCGAGCTGGTGTTGACCGAGGGTGTCAAGGGCATGAAAGGCGCGATTGCGAAAGCAGAAGAGCTTGCGGTGGAAATCCCCAACAGCTTTGTACCTGCTCAGTTCTCCAATCCAGCTAATCCCAAGATCCACACCGAGACTACCGGTCCAGAGATCTGGGATGATACGGACGGTGCGGTTGATATCTTCGTAGGCGGCGTTGGCACTGGTGGCACTATTACCGGAGTAGGACGGTATCTCAAATCACAGAATCCAAACGTCAAGGTCGTTGCCGTTGAACCAGCCTCCTCTGCTGTCTTGTCTACAGGTGTTGCTGGTTCTCACAGGATTCAGGGAATCGGGGCAGGATTTGTGCCCGATATCCTCGACACATCAATCTATGATGAGATAATCACCGTTGAGGATGAAGATGCGTTTGCGGCTGGTAGGCTTATAGCGAAAAGCCAAGGAGTGCTCGTGGGTATCTCTTCTGGTGCTGCGGCACATGCTGCCATCCAGGTGGCAAAACGTCCAGAGAATGCCGGTAAGACCGTGGTTGTCCTGTTCCCGGATAACGGCGAACGCTACCTTTCCACTGCCTTATTCGCAGAATAGCGGCTATCCATTGGCAGCGTATCGAGGTTGAGACAGATAAGGCGACAACAATGCAGATGGCGGCAAAGCTGGTACGCTGCCAACAGGGTAATATCTCAAACGATCCATAGTGCGATTGGGGAAGACGGAGTGCAAAGATGATGATATCGACCCGTGGTCGTTATGCGTTAAGGGTGATGATCGACCTGGCAGAGCACCGCAGCGGCGGATTCATCCCCTTGAAAGATGTGGCCAGGCGGCAGGCGATCTCCCAGAAGTATCTTGAAGGTATCATGACGCTGCTCTCGAAGAATGAGCTGGTTGAGGGATTACGGGGAAAAGAGGGCGGATATCGACTGAGCCGTGATCCAAAAGATTACCGAGTTGGCGATATATTGCGGATAACAGAAGGCACTTTGGCTCCGGTCGCGTGTTTGGGCAGCAACGAGAAGCCCTGCGAGCGTGCAGCAAGTTGCAAAACTCTTCCCCTCTGGACGGAATTAGACAGGTTAATAGCTGGTTATCTGGATAGCGTGACCCTTGCTGATCTGGCAGCGATTGATACAGCAGGGGAGTATGTTATCTGATAAACAGACTATCGTGGGAAGCCCATTGGGCCACCCACGCAACAATCAGACTGAAAGAAGTGAAATAATGCAGCAAAAAGCCAGGGCCCAGATTGCATTGCTACTGTCTGTTCTCTTAACATTGGGACTTACAGGAATAGCAACGTTGGTCGGTTGCGGATCATCGACGGCTAAGTCTCAAAGCGCGGCAGTCGCCGCTACGGTTAACGGCACCGAAGTGCTGGAATCTGATGTCAGTGACTACATAACTACTCTTCGTAGTTCGTACGGCTATGAATCTGATGAGGACTGGGCGAACTTCCTGGCTTCAGCAGGGTATTCCGCGGAGACGTTACGCGAGGATATCATCAAAAACTATTACGCTCAGATGATCGTAGTGCGACAAGCAGCTGAAGAGGCAGGCATAACCGTTGATTCGACAGCAGTTGATAATGAGATAGCCAGTATCCGAAGCGCGTACGGATATGAGAGCGATGAGGATTGGGCATCGATCCTTGAGAGTTCCGGGTATACCGAAGAACAGTATCGCAGTGATATCGAGCTCTCACTACTCGCTGATAATCTCATGGGAATCGCGGTTTCTGTCGCAGATCCAACACAAGAAGAGCTCCAGACGTATGCTGATGCCAATGTGGCAACGTACTATTCGGGCAAGAAATCCTCTCAGATACTGTTCAAATCAGATGACACGGAAACTGCCCAAACGGTATTGGCTGAGCTTCAGCAGAGTAGCAACCTTTCGAAAGACTTTTCTGCTGCTGCGACTGTTCACTCAATTGACGCCATTAGTTCGGGAGACGGCGGTAACAGGGGATGGGATTGTCTCAACACGTTTTCGACTGACTACTCTGACGCTCTTGGCGCTCTCGAAGTTGGCCAGATGTCCGGGTTGATAGAAAGCGATGACGGTTACCGCATCATCCTTTGTACTGACGCTTATGCTCCAGCCGCAGCTGAAAGTATCGACTTAACAGCCATACCAGCAGAGATATATGCTCAGCTTCTAATCGATGTTACTTCTGAGGTGACATCTACAGCACAAAATGTGTATATGCAAGGCCTGCTCTCGGCTGCAGACATCGTCATCAATCCGATGCCTGATGGGCTTCTCTACGATGTGGATTTGAGTGCGACGGATGATTCCGAGTCCGCACAATGATGAGTTTACTACCTGAGACTGCAAGGGGACTGGCACAGAGGCATTCTCATTGTTAAGCTACTGAGCATTGTCGAATTGCTGATACGCAGAATGCTCATACAGTCAATAACAAGAGGGTGATCATGGCTATCAAGTTGGGACAGATTGAGACGAGGGTCATCGATTGCCATGCGCACGTGTTTCCCCGTGCGCTAGCCCCGCGTGTTATCGAGCGGTTCCTTAACCTATCGCCAACCGAGGTATTCTCCGATGGTACAGCGCAGGGTTGGCTTGAGCATATGGATTCAAGCGGCGTTGACATCAGCCTGTTGCTCTCCGTGCCAACCAAACCGAACCAGGTTGAGACTGTCAACGATTTCCTGCGGCCATTCCTGACAAGCAATCGTTTCATCCCGTTTGCCAGCGTACATCCAAAGCATCCAGATCCTGTCGGTGTGATACGTAGGGCTTCTAAAGACGGTTTTAAGGGTATCAAGCTACATCCGCTGATGCAGGATTTCAAGCCACAGGACCCGCGGATGTTTCCTGCCTATGATGCCGCCATAGAAGAGGGCCTGGTGATCCTCTTCCATGCTGGGGCAGGCATGGATTATGATGCCATTCGGGGTTCAAAGGCGGATTTCGACGCTTTCTTCGATAAGTATGATTATGGGAAGGTGGTCACTGCTCATCTTGGCGGTCGCCATAATTTCCAAGATTTCCCGGAGTTTAAAACGGGATGGCCCGGTTATATCGACATATCATTTTCTTTAGGTATGATGCCAGATGAGTATCTGGTAGATCTAATCCGAGATTTTGGTATCGACAATGTCTTATATGGCAGTGATGGTCCCTGGCGAAGTGAATCCAGGGACTTGGCGATGCTCGCGGGAATCGGCTTGAGTGAGTTGGAGCTTGAGAAGATCCTCTATGGCAATGCGGCTCGGCTGCTCGGTCTCAACTAACTATTCTGCTTATTAGCGAGCGAGTCCTCGAGCTCTTGCGGATCTGTGATTGGGCGTTCGCAGGAGAACCTGCGACAGAGATAGGCGGTTGCGTGGTCCCCGACTCTCTCCCGTCCCTGAAGAAGCGGTATTCCCAAGTCTGTCCCATCCTCACTCACGGCAATTATCAGGTCGGGACGATAGGAGTTTCGAGCTACGGCTAACAAGGCATCACGTTCGACCCCGTTGCCAATCAAGGCCAGCTCACGTTGACCATTAAGCGCACATTGAAGTGTCGACAACCAATGAGCGTGGCCTGATGGGTATCTTGATGCCAAAGCCTGCGCGCTCAGAAGTGCTGACTGGGCTGCTTTAGCGTATCGAGCTTGAGCAGTGTATCCAT
>JAAYYH010000170.1 GCA_012515495.1 Coriobacteriaceae bacterium
CGTAGTTGGCGCATTTGTGCGTTCAGGTTTTTCTGCCTCGTGGATCTTTGTCTTTTCGTTATGTTACAACCGAGTTATCATCGGTCTGGTTATCGGTGCACCATGGAAAAATGCCTGCTTGGGTAAAGCGCTTGTGCGTGGAGGCAGTATCGGATTATTGGTTTCCTTTGCTTTTTACAGCTCCACAGGGTTTCAAGATCCAATCAGTTTTGTGGCCGGAATAGTCTATGGTGTACTAATTGAAGCTTGGTTGTTTAAAAGAAAGGATGCCACAGATGTTGAACGATGATATCCGCAAATACCAATCATTATTGGAAGCTGGGAGCATCCAGAAAGCATATAGAGGTATTTTGGGCTTCATGTCCAATCTTAAAGTACACCTCGAGAGGAAATATCCGTATCACCTAACGAGCTCGCTGTATCCTGGCTACATGGACATGACGTATTTCGCTTTCACACCAAAGAGCCTAAAGAATAGGAAGCTAAAGGTCGCTATTGTCTTCTTACACGAAGAATGTCGCTTTGATGTTTGGTTGGGAGCGACAAACCGACGCATACAATCTGGCTTCATTGAAATGCTCCGTAATAAAGATTTAGGAACGTATCAACTATCAATAGTTGGTTCTGGCGTAGACTCTATTATTGAAACAGTCTTGGTTGATGAACCAGATTTTGATAGGCTAGATGAATTGAAGGCCAAGATTGAGGATAAGCTATTGCCCTTTATTGACGATGTCACCGCGCTGCTTGGTGATTGAAAGAAACTTCAAGAGCCATCTTCCGCGTTACGATTCCCCTGTGATTTCATCTACTGGCTGCGATTCACAACTCCAGCTTACTGCTCTCCGGAATCCACTATCTCCTTATGCAGCTGGATATACATATCGGGCATGCGCTCATAGGCTTGTAAGCGCACCGATTTGAACTTGAATGCCAGCCCCATGCCAAGGAAATTCACGCTTTTCTGGTAATTGGTATCCGCTGCGCTTGCCAAACGTTGGGCAGAGGCTCTTATGAGTGCTTCAAGATACCCGGAATCTTCATACTCGTCACCGATGATCGACATACAGTTCTCACGGCCAACGTTATCCTTTCCTTCTAAGAATTGCTGAATATTTGGTAGCGACCTCAAAGGGCCAGAGACAAGATAAGTTGTATGTTTCCCCATCATGCTCGTGCGATGACCATTAGAAAACGTCCTGTCCAAGAACAGCTTCCACACAGGGGCAAGATACCTATCCTCCGTATTTGTCTGTAAGTAACACTGTTCTGGGACAAGGCTTCTCAGTGTTGATGTTCTTTTCTCTCGATTCGCTGTTTTCTCTTGGTCTGAATACCGGTGATCCTACCTCAGGCAATGGCATGAATTTTCGCTCTATCGGAAGTCTGTGCCGACATGCTTCAGAGAATTCATGCATGAAGTAGCGCATGCTCGCACGATAATGTTTATTGAGCATATCTTCGTTGTCAGCAGTTCTACCCTCTAAGAAATACATTCCCAGATCCTCGCAAATACCGCGCAGCCAGTCTTGAGCCAAGTGATCATAATGATGGAAACAGGTGATCATGCTCGTCGCGTATTTTCCTTTGAATATCTGGTCCCCCCAAAAAAATCCTTGATAAGCTTGAACAAGCGAATCAGCTGGCAAGGTACAAGCATGGTGTAAACCGGAGTGCTGAGGATCAAAGCGTCGGACTGTTCAATATCCTTGATAACTGACTCCTATTCAAGATCTCTCCGCTTCATCTTCTCGAGTAACCGCAGCACACGTGGACGATTGTACCTTTGCGCAATGATACAAGGAAGATTCACCGCGAGCGCATAGGCCAACATTATCCAGATCACATACGCGGGAGTGAAGAACCCGAACACCCAAAACGGAAGGATTGCCAGCCAATGCGTCATCTCTCCACGGGCGGATTCTATGAGGAAACGGCTCAGATTCTCTTCTGAATGATCATCTAGCGTCCTTTTCTTATAACCAGTTTTCTTCCACAGTGCGCCACCATCAGGCAGAAGATGTTTCCAGCGATGCACCTTGAATAACCGAGCATAGAGCTTCCCTTGACGTTCAAAGGGGTGTGAGCGATAAAACCATGAGTCATGTGAATAATAGCGATCAGGGATGTTCAAGCAGACCAAGGCCGCTGCAAGCTGAAACGATCCCCAGGCGACAAAGCAAAGCAAGATCGTCCATCCATCGGACAGGAATAGCAATCTCACGGCTTGTCCCCGATATCTATCTGACGACCCTTCCAGCTCACCTTCAGCTTGAAGACCTTCTTGAATATGGAGATTACGAATAATGAGAGAAAGACGATCAATGGTATAGGGTAAAGGAGAAACGCCCATAGCTGGAAGCGTCCGATTCTTTTTGTGAGCAGCATCACTATCGTCACCCAGACGATGTATAGCAATGTATATATCACGACCAACAGGGTATCCGCGGTCGCGATTGCAGAAGTCAGATGTATGGGAACAGAAGTCAATGATGTGACCCACAAGAAAACCATTGCAAAGAGCAGCATTGGGGTCTTTGCGGCTCCAGAGGCTAGATTCTTCGTCCACCCCTGCGCCAAATCACTGAAGCCACCAGCATACATAC
>JAAYYH010000171.1 GCA_012515495.1 Coriobacteriaceae bacterium
ATTCCCATAAGTTGTTATAGAGCCTGAACGCCAGGAATGTGGCAACGTTGATGATGGCCAGCAGGCCAAACGAGAACAGCACGTCAGTAGAGACGAGAATGCTATCGGCCTGACGTGTCCCATACGAGGAGAGCGTCAAAGCCAGATACGTTGCGAAGATATCCCAAAAGACCAGAAATGCGCTGCGTCCTGTAAACCTGACATTCACTGTGTAAAGAACCTTCCTGTCATGTCCGCGGTCGAGAAGTCCCGCAAAGGCAACTTGACCGGTACGCCATCACGTGATGATTTGTAGATGGCCAAGACTAATTCAAGGGCATTTCGACCCGCGCGGGCATCGATGTAAGGAGGCCTGTCCTGCGTTATCGCATCGATGACATCTGCATACAATGGTGTATGTCCAAGGCCATAGACATTATCGTGCTTTTCGCTGGCATTCTCAATAACGGTGGCGCTATCTTCATCATCAGCAAATAGCCAATGTTCGACGCGATTGACCGATGAGCCTCCAGCTTTTGCGGTTCCGGTGCTGCCAAACAAGCAGAGCGTCTCCTCCAGATTCGCAGGATAGACGTTGGTCGTACCTTCGATAAGACCATAGCTGCCATTCTTGAACTTAATCAGTGCCAGCCCCAGGTCCTCGGCCTCCAGATAATCATGCAGCTGACGATCGGTATAGGCGAATACCTCGTCAATCTCGTCTCCCATCATCCAGCGGAGCAGATCGATGTCATGGATACATTGGTTCATCAGCGCTCCCCCATCACCTGACCAGGTACCACGCCAAGGAGCCTGCTGATAATAGCTATGATCCCTGCTCCAACGGATATGAGCCGTACCATAGAGCAGACGTCCAAAGCGGCCGGCTTCCAGCGCGCCGCGAATCTCCTGTATCGCTTTATTGAAGCGATTCTGATGACAGGCGCAGACCTTGAGTCCGCGCTGTTCGGAGAGCTCGATTATGGCATCGGCATCGGCGAGGCTCAAGGCGATGGGTTTCTCGATGACCAGGTTGCAGTCTGCCTCCAGACAATCCAAAGCTGCCGCAGCGTGCTCACCGCTGGGAGTGCAGATGGCAACCAGATCGAGCTGTTCGTTCGCCAACATCTGACGATGATTGTTATAAAGCCGTGGTGACTCGCTATTGACATCGATTCCACGCAGGAAATCGACCTTATCCGCCAGTGCCTCAGCGCTGCTGTCACAGAGGGCGATAATCTCCAGGCCATTGGTAACAGCAGCCTGCAGATGGTTTCTTGAAATACGGCCGCAGCCTATCAGACCAAAACGCATCACAACACCTCGATGTTCGCTCGGGAAGTCAGGTGTTTGCAGGCGTTCTTGGTGTCAAAGACCGCTTTAGCATGTTGCTGTACCATCGCGTAATCCACATCTGTATGCGCAGCTGTGATGATCACCAGGTCGGTCTGCTCAACCAACTCGGCATCGAGTGTGGAGAGGCTTGCGTACTCTCTACCCCTGAAGCTGAACGCGGGAATCCACGGATCATAGTAGCTGACCGTGGCACCATCGTGCACCAACAGGTCGATGACCTTGAGAGCGGGACTCTCCCGATAATCATCGATATCCTGCTTGTAGGCTACCCCCAAAACCAGCACCTTCGAGCCGTTGAGGGGTTTCTTGAAACGATTGAGGATGCGGATAGCGCGATTGATGCAATAGGCCGGCATCTGATCGTTCGCTGCCATCGATGCCTCAATCATCTGGGTATGGAAACCAAATTCCCGAGCCTTCCAGCTGAGATAATAAGGGTCAAGGGGAATGCAGTGTCCGCCCAGTCCAGGGCCAGGGTAGAAAGCCTGGAATCCATAGGGCTTGGTCTTAGCAGCCTCAATGACCTCCCAGATATCGATGTTCATGCGATCGCAGAGCACGGCCATCTCATTGATCAGACCGATGTTGACGTTGCGATAGGTGTTCTCCAGCAGCTTTTCCATCTCGGCAACAGCTGGTTTGGATACCTCGAAGACCTCGCTATCCAACACAGCGCGATACATCGCGGCAATGACTTCTGTCGCGTCACTGCCGATGCCACCAACCACCTTAGGTGTGTTCTTGGTCTTAAACAGCGCGTTGCCGGGATCGACGCGCTCTGGCGAGAAGCCCAAATAGAAATCTCGGCCACAGATGAGACCCGATCCGTTCTCGAGCAGCGGCTTGAGCAGCTCCTCGGTGGTTCCCGGATATGTGGTGGATTCTAAAACCACGATGGTCTCTGGCTTAAGATAGCGAGCGATGCTCTCGCCCGAGCTGAGTATGTAGCTGATATCGGGTTGCTGGTGTTCATCCAAAGGAGTTGGCACGCAGATAGCGACGAAATCCACATTGGCGACAACCGAGAAATCCGTAGTAGCGCGAAGCATGCCGCTACTCACCAGTTGCTGCAGATCATCATCGATAACATCACCGATGTAGTTATGACCGGCGTTGACGGCAGCAACCTTTTGTACCTGCACGTCAAAACCAACCGTCTGGAAGCCAGCTCGGGCTTTCTCGACTGCAAGCGGCAAGCCAACATAGCCCAAACCAATGACGGCGACTTTAATACTGCGATCAGCGATCTTGGCCAATAAGCG
>JAAYYH010000172.1 GCA_012515495.1 Coriobacteriaceae bacterium
AGAAACGGCCAGAAAGTCGAGCTTGAGATCGATGCCGAAGCCGGAATCGGAATGCTCAAACTGGAGGTTGAGGAAAAACCAGTTGAGAAGACAGAGGAGACAACTACTGGGACAACTACTGGATCTGATGGCAGCGGTTCGACTCCCAGCGGCTCAAGTAGAGATACAAACAGCGGAACCACTGGAACAAGTGGTTCAACCAATGGTTCGAACAACTGAGCGGAAAAATACGCGGATTACGGCAGAGCCGGAAACGGCAATATTCTGAATAGGATGATTCTATGGCAAAGGAAAGCAGCTTCGATGTGGTGTCCGTTGTCGATATGCAGGAGATCGACAACGCTTATCAGCAGACTCGAAAAGAGCTGACGCAACGTTACGACCTTAAAGACAGCAAGGCGACGATTGATCTGGATAAGACGCAAAAACGCTTCACACTCAGCGCACCCAGCGAGTTCGTCGCCAAACAGGTGATAGATGTCTTGAATACTAAACTGGTACATCGGAAGATCGATTTGAAGAGCGTCAAATGGAGTGAGCCCCAGGCTGCCAGTGGTATGACTGTGCGCTATTCGGGATCGATAATCGAGGGCATCGATAAGGACACTTCGGGAAAGATCAACAAAGATATCAAAGCGCTCAAGCTCAAGGTCAAGGTCCAGATCGAAGGCGACCAGCTGAGGATATTCTCCTCTTCTCGCGATGCCTTACAGGAGGTCATCAGCTTCCTGAAGGAGCAGGACTATGGACAACCGCTTCAGTATGTCAATTATCGCTGAGTCGGACACTGCGTCATCTGGGCCAGATGTCAGCTTCATTACTTTAGGCTGCGCCAAGAATGAGGTAGACAGCGATCGAATGAAGGCCCGCGTGCTTGCGGCTGGCTTCAATGTTATTGAGGACCCTGAGAGAGCCGACGCGATAATCATCAACACCTGCGCATTTTTAACTGAAGCCACAGAGGAATCATTGGCTATGATCTTCCAGACACTGGATCTGGACTCCATATCCAAAGGGAATGGCAAGCTTGTCGTTGCAGGATGCTTACCATCGCGATACAAAGCTGATCTGTACAGTGAGCTCCCAGAGGTTGCAGCCTTCATACCAACTGATGCGGAAGACACAATCGTCGATGTACTCACGAGCATCTTGAGTGTGGAGGAGAAGCCCTATTCAGTGCAGCAGTCCATGTCAGCAAGGGAATCCGTTTTAGAGGAGGGAAAATCCTTTCTTCGAACAGTAGACGCGCCATGGGCTTACGTGAAGATATCTGATGGTTGTGATCGGTTCTGCTCGTTTTGTACTATTCCCTTTATCCGTGGTCGCTATAGAAGCAGGTCCGCAGAAGAGATCTTCTCGGAAGTCGATGGTTTGGTTGCAAAAGGGGTGCGAGAGATCATCCTCATTGGCCAAGATACCGGTATTTGGGGAAAGGACCTGACGAGACGGACTCGTGCTATCGTTGAACCAGATTCGAGTCCAGAGCCAGAGCCAGAGCCAGAGCCAGAGCTGAGTTCTAGTCTTGGTCTGGAGCCAGAGCCGAGTCCAGTTCAAGGTCCTGCTAATCTGGCGCAGCTGCTGGGCACCCTCGCCAGCAGGCATCCGCAAACCTGGATACGCGTCATGTATCTACAACCATTAGGTGTCACCGATGAGCTCCTGAATGTTATGTCCAAGCATGACAATATCTGTAAGTATCTGGATATTCCCTTACAACACGCCAGTAAGCGCGTGCTCAGGGATATGAATCGGACCGGTGACGGTTCAGAGTTTCTCGAGCTGTTGGGCAAGATCCGCGCTACTATGCCGAGTGTCGTTTTAAGAACAACCGTTATTGCTGGCTTCCCTGGTGAAACAAAAGCCGATTTCAAGGAGCTGGAGGACTTCTTGAGAGTGGCACGATTTGATTATGTAGGGGTGTTCGCCTATTCTCAGGAAGAAGGCACCAAAGCTGGCGATCGCAGTGATCAGGTGCCCGGCAAGACACGCAGGATACGCGCCCAGAAGCTTCGTGATCTGGTTGATCAGATAGGGTTCGAGCTCAACGAGCAAAAGCTCGGTATGACCTGTGAGGTACTTATCTGTGGAGAGGAAGAAGATGAGCTCGCTGACGGGTTAGCGGACAATGATTCAAGCCCCGAATCCAGTTACTTGTGTGAAGTGGACTCAACTAATGGCGCACAGGGATTAATTGCCAGGACTCAAGGACAGGCTCCAGATGTCGATGGTGTGGTTCATCTCGAAGAGGGGGATGTGGGCAGTATCGTATCTGTTAGTATTACTGGCGCGTATTGTTATGAGCTAGAGGCAGAGATCTTGGAGGTAGTCAGGGCGTGAGTGATCAGCAACGATATCGGCAGGTATTCACCGCTGCCAATATTGTGACGATTATGAGAATCGTACTGATTCCGGTTTTCGTCTTTTTGATACTGGAACCGTGGCCGGCTTGGCTTGGCGATCCTACCTGGGCAATCTGGTTCAAACCATGGGTTGCCGCTGGCGTCTTCGCTCTGCTGGCTGTTACGGATGGCGTCGATGGTTATCTGGCTCGTTCGAGGAATGAAATCACCACACTGGGAAAATTCCTCGATCCTTTGGCCGACAAGATATTGGTCACAGCTGCGCTATTGGCGTTGGTGGAACTAGGCACCTTACCCGCGTGGATCGCCCTGGTGATAATCTCACGGGAGTTCCTGGTTTCCGGCTTGCGGATGGTCGCATCGGCTGAGGGCCAGGTAATCGCGGCAAGCTGGTTTGGCAAGATCAAGACAGTGACCCAGATAATCGCTGTGTTGCTGTTCATCATCAAGGACAGTCCAACGATCATCGAAATGGGCGATTCGGCTGCCCATTCGGCGAATATCGTTGCCTGGATCGTTATGGCTGTAGCCTTGGTCCTGACCTTGCTGTCACTGGCTGATTATTTCCTGAAATCCAGTACAGTCCTGGGAATGCCACTGAATGGAAAGAAGTCGGATTGATGGCCGCTGCATCCATTGCCCTCACAGATGACTTGAGGCAGCTTGCAGCTCAGGTCGTGATGGTCGCGGGCAGCAGGGGCATCAGCCTTGGTACGGCTGAGTCCTGCACTGGAGGTTTGGTCGCGGCTGCGATTACCAGTGTGACTGGCGCTTCGAGTGTGTTCAAAGGCGCAATCGTCAGCTATGCCAACGAAGTGAAGAGCCGTCAGCTGGCCGTACATGAACTGACACTCAAAGAGTATGGAGCAGTAAGCGAGCAAACTGCCAGAGAGATGGCCTGTGGCGCGCTTAGAGCCTTGGACGTTGACATGGCAGTGAGCGTGACAGGTATCGCTGGTCCGAGCGGCGGCAGCGAAGATAAGCCAGTGGGTACCGTCTGGTTCTGTGTAGCCGACGACCAGGAGGCTGTAACCAGGTTGGAGCACTTTGACGGTGACAGGGAAGCTATCCGGCTGTCTGCGACTCAGGCGGCACTGAGGATGTTGTTGGAGCGATTCTGAGGCTTCGGTGCAAAGCTTCAATCCCAGGACAACCCGTTTTCAGCCAGACTTCAGGTTTGTTTCAGAATGTCTGGTTCAAATGTATAAAAGGATGATTTCCTCGTGTGAATCGGCGAATCAGACAGCGATATCGTTGACACCGAACATCTGTTCGTATAGGCTTGTATTCAGAAGATAAGAACTATGCTCATGATTGGAGAACCTCATATGGATCAGGAAAAGGGTAAAGCCCTGGAATTCACTACCGAGCAGATTGAGAAGAAGTTCGGTAAGGGTTCGATCATGAAGTATGGTGAAGGCGGCCCGAGCATGGAGATCGGGGTCATCCCAACTGGTGCCCTGCCGCTTGATGCCGCGCTTGGTATCGGAGGGGTACCACGCGGTCGCATCGTCGAGATATTCGGTCCAGAATCCAGTGGTAAGACCACTCTCGCCCTACAGATCCTCGCGGAAGCTCAGGCTCTGGGCGGTATCGTCGCGTTCAGCGATGCCGAACACGCCTTGGATCCAACCTATGCCGCGCGACTTGGTGTTGACATTGATGAGGTGCTCATCTCCCAACCGGACACCGGTGAACAGGCCCTTGAGATCTGTGACATGTTAGTGCGTTCCAATGCCATAGACGCAATTGTCATTGATTCCGTGGCAGCGTTGGTTCCCCGTGCAGAGATTGAGGGTGAGATCGGCGACAGTAGCATTGGTATGCAGGCCCGCTTGATGAGTCAGGCTCTACGCAAGCTTGCTGGTTCGCTTTCAAAATCCAATACTACCTGCATCTTCATCAACCAGTTACGAGAGAAGATCGGTGTGATGTTCGGCAATCCTGAAACAACGCCCGGAGGTCGTGCGTTGAAATTCTTCTCAACGATACGATTGGATATTCGCCGAATAGACAGCATCAAAAAAGGCACGGATATCATGGGTAATCGCGTGCGCGTGAAGGTGGTTAAGAATA
>JAAYYH010000173.1 GCA_012515495.1 Coriobacteriaceae bacterium
ACTCAGCGGGATATCGCTTTCTTTTTCCTGTCATTTGGAACCTCTCTTTCATGTGCATACACACATTGTATCGAGGTCTCTCTTAAGGATGAAGGTTCACTGTCCAGAAATCAGGTGCCATTTCTGTTCTTGCACAAAGCCCGATGAATGCAAAAACTGAAAGCGCTGCTGGTAGCTTGGCGTTGATTTGGAGTTGATTGCTGCATCGGTTTGTCTGGCAAGTGTAACTTGGTGCGGGCAAACTGGAGCCTGTAGCTTGGACTATGGAACATGGTCCCAAGAGGAAGCTGTAAAGATGTCCGCTGAAAAAGAACATAGGACAAAGAGATTGCACTTGGACAGAAAGCGTGAGTCCAAGACGGAGAAGAGATTCAATTACGTGTTGGTTCTCACTGCCAAAATCATAGCACTGGTTCTGGCAGTATTGGCAGGTGGTGGCTTTGCAATCAACGCGATCTCTGTCGAGAGTATGTCAGGATTGCTGGTGGTTTCGTTGGTCATCCTGACATTAGCTTCGATTCAGGACTCGATGGCAATCCATCACTACTGCAGGGAACTTGACGAACTTGAGTACTCGCAAGATCACGCACATGATACTTCTCACAACAAACCCGTGCGCTAAGTTCTGCCGGTGCTTCTGGCGTACCTGAGACTCCAAGTTAGACTGAGGCTGCTTTAATTGTTAAAGCGAAAGTGCATCACGTCGCCATCTTGGACAACATATTCCTTGCCCTCCATACGTAATTTACCAGCAGTTTTGCAACCAGCCTCTCCCCCCAAACCAACATAATCGGAATAGCCAGCTGTCTCGGCTTTGATAAAGCCTTTCTCAAAATCTGTATGGATTACGCCCGCCGCTTGTGGCGCTTTGGCCCCAATGGGTATGGTCCAGGCCTTGACCTCCATCTCGCCAGCTGTGAAAAACGACTGCAGGCCCAACAGCTTGTAAGCCTCACGCGCCAAACGCGCCAAACCAGATTCCTCAAGTCCCAACGCCGAAAGGAACTCGGCAGCCTCCTCCTCGCTCATCTCGGCGATATCGGCCTCAACCTTGGCGCTGATTGGTATGGGAGTCACACCATCGATAGGATCGAGCGTGGCTCCGGCCTGATCCTCATCGACATTCGCCACATAGAGCAGCGGCTTCATCGTTAGTAGATGCAGATCGTAGAGCAGCGCACGTTCCTCGTCAGTCATGTCGAAGCTGACGGCGCGGTTGCCCTCATTCATCCAGCTCTGAAGCCGCTCAATCAGCTCCAATTTGGTGGCAATCGCCTTGTCACGCTTGGCTTCTTTTTGCAGGCGAGGCAGTGCCCGCTCGATGGTGCCCAGGTCGGCCAGGATCAGTTCGGTCTTGATGATCTCACTATCACGCAGGGGATCTGCGTCACCCTCGACATGAGTCACCTCATCATCTTGGAAGTAGCGCACTACCTCGATGATGGCGTCGGTCTCGCGGATGTTGGCCAGAAACTTGTTGCCCAAACCTTCTCCGCTGTTCGCGCCGCGCACCAACCCAGCAATATCCACGAACTCAACCGTCGCCGGCACAATGCGCCCGGGATTCACGATCTTCGCCAACTGGGTCAGGCGCTCATCAGGAACAGGCACAATGCCGATGTTGGGCTCGATGGTGGCAAAGGGATAGTTGGCCGCTAATCCGCCTTTGCGAGTCAAGGCTGTGAACAGTGTTGATTTGCCCACGTTGGGCAGGCCGACTATGCCAATGGAAAGAGCCACGAAGTTCTCCTTAGGTTATCTGGTGTCGATGCATGGTGTATCATACCATCCATGGATGATACCAACGATAACAAGCCGTCGGATAACGTGCCGCTCACGTCTACTTCGGCCAGTCCTTCCAGTAACACCGATAACCTTGGCCTGATTGCCGATCAGACCGCCACTATCGCGGTGGTCCATGCCTCGGTAGGCTCTGGCCATAAGGTTGCCGCTGAGGCGATTGCAGAGGCGCTGGAACACATAGTCGAAGCCTGCAAGGAGCGTTTCGCTCCCGTATCAACTAAAATCAATGTCGAGGTTTTAGATATCCTCTCCTTTGGTCGGATAGTCTTTGATGGCGACAAGGCGGCCTCGATGTTCACCGGACCAACCCGTCCTATCTACGACATCACCTGGCGTTATGTACTCACCGGACGTCTGTTGTGGGGTGGCGGAACCATCTGGTCGCACTTGATGTTTTCCGATTTCACGCAATGGGTGCGCGAGAAGAATCCCGCGGCTGTTATCTGCACCCACATCACCGCGGCCAATGTCGCCGTAGGCGCACGGATGATCACTAGGCAGGAGTTTCCCATCGTCAGTGTGCCCACAGACTATGATATCGAGGGCCTCTGGCCGCACAAATACACCGACCTGTTCTGCGTGGGAACCGAGTCCATGGCTGAGACGCTACGAGCTCGTAATATCGAGGAAGAACGCATCATTATCACCGGTATCCCGGCACGCAGTGACTTTCGCACTGGCTATGATCGTGATGAGGTACGACGAGAATGGAACATCCCACAGGACAAGAAGCTGGCGCTGGTTTTGGCGGGAGCCAGTCTGCCACGTCCTTATGTGCGGTTTCGTGAGACGTTGGCCAAAGCGCTTCCCTACTTCAAAGATCTGGAGCACATCCACCTGATCATCATAGCGGGAAAGGACAGCGATTACGCATCAGGGCTGCGTCGTCATCTTGAACGTGAGGGCGTACAAAACGTCACCGTGCTTGGTTATACCAATCAAATCGCCAAGTTGATGGCTGCCAGCGACTTCGCCATCTGCAAACCTGGCGGCTTGACTGTCACAGAATGCCTCTGCACACAAACACCGATGATTTTGGTAGGTAAGGCTTATGGCCAGGAAAAGGTCAATGTGCGTATGCTCACTTCGCTTGGCGCAGCCCTGCATGTCCAGACGGCACGCGAACTCGTCACAGCAATGAAGTTCGTCTCGCGGATCGGCAGTAGCCTTGAGGCGATGTTGGCCAATGCTGAGCAGCTGAGCAGACCTGATGCTGCTGTTCAGATCGCCATGTCCAGCCTGCAACTGGCTATTGCGCCAACGACTGGCGGTGACAGGGAGAGACGTCTATCCAAGCGCCCGTTTCTCAGTTTCTATTGGGGACAGCAACCAGCGCACACGCGCTGAGCAAGTACATAAATCAGCATCGAAATGCTCGACACTTTCACTCGACACTGAAGTGCTCAGAGTTCTCCAACAGCATAAAAGAGAATTGCATCCGTTTGCGTTGCCGCGCATCATCCAGATCTGCTTCAATCATCGATCTGATCTTGGTCAGTCGCTTAAAAAGCGTGGTTCGATGGATATAGAGAGCCTCGGAGGTTTGAAGTAGGTTCATATTGTGCTCAAGATAGATTTTCAAAGTCTGATAGTAATCGATGCTCTTCCCCCGATAAGCGAGCAATCTCCTCACATCATCATCACAGTAGTGGACCGCGGACAGCCGTGAGGTTCCAAATCGGTGGTAATGGAGTATGGCATATTCCTGGAAAGGATAGTCCCAACGCATCGGATCCTGCTCAACGCCAATCACCACGGCTTCGGCAGCTTCGTTGAAGTACTGATCAGCTTCGAGGATATCCTCAAAAGTCGAGCTGATACCAATATGCGACACCAGTTCTTCGAGGTTATCGCGCAGAGTGTCGAGGATATCCTCCTTTGACCAATCGTCTGTCAACGGAGCCACACAGGCGATGCAGTTTCTGAAGCGGAGAGCGCAGGAACGCGGCAGGGCAAGTTCGAGGCTCGAACAGATGAAGGCGTCGGTCGAGGTCTTCAGGTCCTGTTCAGAGAGCATGACATAGATGCAGACAAAGCGTCCAAGGCGCTCCCAGCGCCATAATCTCAGGCTATCCCTGGTTTGCTTGCTTTCAGCTGCATCCCCTTCCAAAACAGAGGCCAAAAAAACACGAAAGACCTGACTCAATTCGTCATATCTGAGCGAACTTCGCCTCCATGCGATACGTACAACTTCGGTGATGATCTCGGCTATCTGGAAATCGCCTTCTTCAAAAGGTCGCACCAAACTGCTTACGGTAAGACGTCCCTCGAATCTTTCACTTGATCCCAAGTTGACATACATGATATCGAACCCAATCACATCGGAGTGATAGAGTGTCGCCTCATATGCCTTGAATGTCTGTTGGAACTGCTGTTCTGACGTGAGCGTGTTCATCAGCTCAGGAGTGGGAATATAGTAGGGTCCAATCTTCTCACAGAAATCGTTGATTAATACATCATAACCAGGCGAGAACCCGGCGATGATGGAATGGTCTGACGAGAAGATATATAGAGGATTAGCCAGGAGTATGTTACCGATCTTGCAGATACGGTTGAGGTCCTGCTTATCATTTAGCTCCCGCTGTAAAGCCATATACCATTCGTTGAAACGAGCGAAGGCCTTGAGCACAAGCACCAGTGCCTCTGTATAGCCGATTTCGCCATTCAGCACGATATATTGGCAGTCGGACTGTTCGTCACACCTGAAGTGATCACCAACGATTACAAGGTACGCGTAAGTAGAAGGGATCTGGATATTCTCGCCAGCTTGGGCATCAATCACATAGACGTATTCAAAGCTGGTCTCATTGATATCTAAGCAGGGTAGAGCACCTTTAAGGCAGCGCGCCTTTGAGGCTCTGCCTAGGGATGAGTGGACGATGCTACCGGCCAGCTCGTCATGTAACATCCACATACTGAACATCAGGCCCAACCTTTTCTGTGCGCTGCGTGTGCATCAACCAATACGAGAGTCTATCAAGAGTAGGATTCCTGCCTCTAAAAATCAACAGTGGACCGGTTATCTTCGTCTCTTTGAAAGCTTAGAATGATGCCGTAAGTATCATTGTCCCCTATTTGAGTCCACCCCATTCTCACCATTGGTTTGACCGAGGAAAGGAGAAGGCGAATGCTCACTGCAAAAGAGAACATGCGGGAAGTTATCAGGGGAGGAAACCCTGAGCGTTATGTGAACCAATACGAGGCAGTCAGGCTGCTCTTCCATCCCTTCATGTTCAAGAGCCCGAGCCCAAAACAGGGCGAGGGTGAAGTCGTTAACCTCTGGGGTATCACCAACGTGTGGCCGGCAGGAACTCCCGGCCAATTCCCCGTCCATACTGGAGATAAGATCGTCGTCAAGGATATCGAGAATTGGCGCGATTACGTCAAGGCTCCCTCGCTTGATTTCTCCGATGAGGATTGGGCAGCGGCAAAGGCGATGTATGACGCGGTCGACGGCACACAGGCCTACAAATCGGCCCTCGTTGTCTCAGGACTCTTTGAGATGACCCATCATCTCTGTGAGATCACCAACGCACTTGTCTATTACCTCACCAATCCCGACGAGATGCACGAACTCATAGATTATCTGACCGAGTTCGAACTCAAGTTAGCAGAAGGGATCTGTGAACACCTGAAGCCTGATTGTGTCTTCCACCACGACGACTGGGGCTCAGAGCTTTCAACGTTCCTTCGTCCTGAGATGTTCGCGGAGTTCTTCGTCGAGCCTTACAAGAAGATTTACAAGTACTATCATGACCATGGCTGTGAGCTTGTCATCCACCACTGCGACAGTTATGCCGCGACTCTTGTCCCCTATATGATTGAGATGGGTATCGATGTCTGGCAAGGCCCCATGGTCTCCAACAACATATCTGAGCTCATCAAGGAATATGGTGGCAAGATCTCATTCATGGGTGGAATCGACAACAAATTGGTCGATTACGAGGGTTGGACCCCAGAGGATATCTATAAGGTAGCACGCACTACCGTCGACGAATGTGGCAAGGAATACTTCATCCCCTGTATTACCCAGGGTGGCCCTGGCTCAACTATGCCCGGCACCTATACAGCGCTTACAGATGCAATCGATAAGTGTAGTATCGAGGACTTCGGACGTAAGCCCGAGGAGCTCACCCGCATCCTGCCTTTGCAGATCCTGTTCTGATTGAGGCTCTTTATAAATGGACCGGCCTCTTCTCGGGAAGGGTCCGGTCCTCTTCGTGTTCCACGTCTTACGATGATCCGTTCCTTGGACTGTTACCGCAGTGAATCCCCTTGGTGTTCTTCTTCCGGTTCATCCTCCTGATCATCGCCTTTTGAGAACTTTGCTGTGACCTTGTTAACCAATGCCAGAATCTGTTGGTTGAAGACGATACCCACCAGTCCCAATCCGCCAATCAGCACAGCTACAACGACCATGCCTACGTAATTACCCTGCCAAAATGATGAGCCGATATAGGATGAGGCGATAATGCCTGGCAGGCGTCCAATAGTGCTCAAGACCAGAAAAGAGCTCGGCTTGATCTTGGTCAGAGGAAGAACGTAGTTGAAGACATCCTTTGGTAGACCGGGAATCAGATAAAGGATGAATACTACCGTATCCAGCTTCTTTGTTTCTCGCAAGAAGCGCATGCGTTTACTGTCATTCTTGCCAATCATCGCCTGAACAAAGGGAGCACCAAGCTTACGAACGATAAAGAACACGAAGGCGCTGGAGAGCACCGCTCCTATGGTTGTGATCAAGCTGCCCCAGATGGTGCCATATAGCAGACCGATGACAAGCTGAACCAACTCGCCAGGGATGAAAGCCACGACGATCTGCAAGAACTGCATACCCAAACTTATCAGTACACCCCAAATACCAGCGCCTTGGATGTCGGTGACTAATCCAGCGCGCCCCTCCGCTGTATTCAGTTGCTGGATATAGGGGACCAGAAGAACACCACAGATGATTATCAGGATCACGAAGACTACCAGCCCAGCGAACTTGATCTTATCGGCGCTACTTATCGGTTGTCTGGTTGCGGTGGGACGAGCAGACCTATCAGCCACCTTATCAGGTGCTTCGTCTGCGTCGCATTCCTCTTCAGCTGATGGCTTCAATTCATTGTTGCCGTTGTTTTCTTTTGTCATGGCGTACCTGTATCAACTCGGCTACGATACTTATCGCCAGCTCCGGAGGAGTCTTCGCGCCAAAGCGCAAACCGATGGGCGTATGTGTAGCCTCAAGTGTAGCACGAGGTGTTCCCGCAGCCTCAATCATGTCAAATACCCGTTGATTTTTCTCAAGACAACCCATCATTCCAACATAACCAGCTTGTGATACCACTCCAAAGATAAGCGCTTCGGGGTCATACATATGACCCCGTGTCAGCACCAATACATAATCATCTTCAGTAATGCCTAGATCGGGTATATCCGTGAAGCTGGAGATGAGAACGCGCTTGGATAAGGGGAATCGCTGCTCATTAAGATACTCGCTGTCATAGTCGACTGCAACTGTTGCAAATCCGACATCGTGGGCAGTCTTCTCAACACACGAACCCACCGTTCCAGCTCCTAGGATAAAGACACGACTCGCCGGTTCTAGCGATTCAGACAACCAGGCAACGCCTGCATACTGTTCGTTGTGCATCTGCGGACCACGGGTGATATCAAGCATTTGGAAACTATCGCGATTGGAATAAGGACGGCTGAAGACTATCTCCTTGTCCTCAGTAGCGAAGAAGATGCCGTGTTGATCGTCCGCGCTACCAGCTCCTTTGCCTTTCACACCCACTACCTCGGTGTCTTCGCTGTTGCGGACCACACAGGGATCTGTGACGATCTTGAAGCCGAGCCAGGCTTGTTCCTTATTCTCAATAGCGATCAACGCCCTTTGCAGCGTGGGGATATCTGCCGGAGTAAGCGTGGCAAGCACTGCGTCTAACATGGCTGGCGTGATGTCAGGATTACCTTGTAGCGCCATTTCATTGAAACAAGGAAACGCAGTAGCATCAGCTTTAGGTGTTATATTGTTGTTCAGATCATCGATCATAGCCTGGATAGTGGCATAGAGCTTCTGGTTCATGTAGCTTCCTCCTCGATTCTCACCACTCCATCCTCTCTTATGCTCACGCGCCCTTGAGCAATCAGCTGCAATACCTCTGGATACAACTGATGCTCAACTGAATGGATGCGCTGTTCCAAGCTTTCCAGCGTATCGTCCTCACGAACCTCTATAGCACGTTGCGCAATTATGGGGCCTGTATCGTAGATCTCACTGGCGAAGTGAACTGTCACACCAGTGACCTTCACTCCCGCCGCAAAGGCATCGGCAATCCCGTGCGCGCCGGGAAAAGCTGGCAACAACGCCGGATGGATATTGATGATCCTATTAGGAAACGCTTGTAGAAGCGGGCTGCGTACCATGCGCATATAGCCGGCCATCACCAGATAGTCCACGTTGACCTTTTGAAGCTCCTCGCAGATCAGGGCGTCGGCTGCAAGCGGGTCTATGTAGGTTTCTCTGGTCAATGCCACTGTGGGGATACCAGCCTTTTGGGCTCGCTCAAGTCCGAAGGCATCGGGTCTACTGGAGACAACCAGTTCGATGGAAGCATTGAGTCTACCTTCAACAATAGCATCGATGATTGCCTGCAGATTGCTACCGCTGCCAGAGAGCAGCACACCCAGCTTAATCATCACTCCCCCTTAACAATAGATGACCCTGCCCTCAATATCCTCCATTTCAGCTGCCACTATCTCGCCGATAAGGAATACCTGGTTTCCACTGCCAAGCAGGCTTTCGGTAACCTCTGCCAGGGCTTCGGAAGCGCAGATGACTGCCATCCCTATCCCCATGTTAAAGGTGCGGAGAAGTTCATGGTCATCGAGCTTTGTGGCTTTGGCAACCTCCTGGATGATCGCTGGAACTTCCCAGCTTCCCAAGGTAATCAAGGCATCGAGTCCCTGCGGCAGCACTCTGTTCAGGTTCTCGGTGATACCACCCCCGGTGATGTGGGCACAAGCCTTGATCGGCAGCTCCGCTTCCAGCGCATCGAGTATCGAGCGCACATAGATCCTTGTCGGCTCTAACACCGCCTTCTTAATCTCAACACCGTCAGGCAGTCTGCGGGTGTTCAGATCGGTGTCACTGAGGGTGTCGGTATACGCCTTGCGCACCAGCGAATAGCCGTTGGAATGCAAGCCACTGGAAGCCAGGCCTAAGACGATATCTCCCGCTTCAACGCGTTGAGGGCCCAACATCTTTGGGCGATCCACCACACCCACACAAAAGCCAGAGAGATCATAGGCATCCAGCTCCATGACCCCAGGATGTTCGGCCATCTCGCCACCGATCAGGGCACAGCCCGCTTGCCTGCAGCCTTCGGAGATTCCTTTGACGACATCAGTTGCGAATGTAGCATCCAGTTTACCAACAGCCAGATAATCAAGGAAGAACAGGGGCTTGGCACCACTGACAACGATATCGTTCACACACATCGCCACCAGATCAATGCCGATGCTGTCATGTTTGCCTATCCGCCGAGCAAGCTCGAGCTTGGTGCCAACGCCATCTGTCCCCGATACCAATATCGGATCTAGCATATCTTTGAAAGCAGCTGCACTGAATAATCCGCCAAATCCTCCGATGTCACCAATGACCTCGGGAGTATAGGTAGAACGAACGGCCTCGCGAATAGCATCAACTGCTCGAGCGCCTTCGTCGATGTCAACGCCGGCATCCTTATAATCCAGTCCCGCCATCAGTTGCTCCTCCCGCCGACCTATCTTATCGCCGTACTGCCTGTTCAGCTTCGCTTTGCGCTGATCCCCGTTATTCGTGAGCTATCGTTTCTTGGCGTCTCCTGCTGCTCTTCACCTATCGCTATTATGCTAACGGTGACTCGAGACAGGTGCATTCCCGCGACATCCATTCAGGCTGCAGCGTATCCAAAAATGATTCACTTCGCTGCACGGGATCGACGAACACAGGGTATTTGCCACTGAAGCAGGCGGTACAAAACCCGGTATGCTCCGAATTGACGCTGCTTTCCAGTCCCTGAGGCGACAGAAACGCTAACGAGTCCGCACCCACATAGTCACGAATCATCTCAACATCCATATTGGCAGCGATCAGCTGATCTTGCGTATCGGTATCGATACCGTAGAAGCAAGGCCAAACCACCGGTGGAGAGACGATGCGCAGATGCACCTCGGTTGCTCCGGCATCACGCAACATCTGCACTAACTGCTTAGAGGTGTTGCCACGAACGATGGAATCATCAACAACGATAATCCGCTTACCTTTGATGGTCGAGGGTAGCGGGTTGAGTTTCAGCTTGATACCGCGTTGACGTAGTGCCTGGGTTGGTTGGATGAAGGTCCTGCCCACATAGCGGTTCTTAACCACGCCCTCAGCATAAGATATACCGCTTTCTCGGGCATAGCCGATAGCCGAAGGCACGCCACTGTCAGGTACGCCGATGACGAAATCTGCCTCAACCGGTGCTTCCAATGCCAGATGTCTGCCCATGGTCTCGCGAGCCTCATAGACTCCTTGCCCATCCAATATTGAGTCCGGTCGAGCAAAATATACATATTCGAAGATACAAAGCGCACGTTTGCGCGCCGGTACTGCCTGCTCGCAGACCATGCCCTCGGCGTTGATCCTAATCACTTCTCCCGGCTCGACATCCCGAACGAATTCAGCCCCCACAATATCCAAGCCACAGGTCTCCGAGGAAACCACCCAGCCGCGACCATCG
>JAAYYH010000174.1 GCA_012515495.1 Coriobacteriaceae bacterium
ACGATTGCGGGGTCAAGTTCGAGCTCCTCCGTCAAAGCGATCTTCTCCGCAGCCAGATAGTTTACATCCATCAACAGGGCTGGAATGAGGTCTGTCTCGGCTTCGACCCTGGCGGTGAGCGCGTCCACCTTCTCCTTGCCGCCCTCCAGACCGGCCAGGAGCTCCAGAGCAGCCGTGAGGTTACGTCTGTAGAAACGCCGGTAGGTCTTCTTGACTCCCTGGGCCATACCATAATCAAAGTTGGCAACGGATTGGCCCCCGTGCTGGTCGTTCTGGTTGGACTGGATCGCGATACAAGCCAACGCGGAGTAACTGGTGATGTCTGCGGGTTCACGCAAGACGCCATGACCGGTGGAGAAGCCACCCTCGAACAGCTTGATGATGTCGATCTGACAGCATGTCGTGGTTAGAGTATAGAAGTCCAGGTCATGGATATGTATATCGCCCTCGCTGTGAGCTTTGGCGAATGCCTCAGGTAAGACGCACATCTGATAATACTGTTTGGCGGTCTCGCTGCCATATTTAAGCATCGTACCCATTGCCGTATCAGCATCGATGTTGGCGTTTTCGCGCATGACATTTGAGTCCGAGGCTTTCGAGCGGGTGATCTCGTCGATGGTCTGCATCAGTTTAGTATTGGTTTCACGTGCCCGAGTGCGTTCGGCTCGATAGAGGATGTAGGCCTTGGAAGTCTGGATGAAGCCATTCTCGGCCAACGCCGCTTCAACCAGATCCTGCACGCCCTCAACAGTGGGCACGCCTTCTATTGCTCCGTCCTCAAGTTTCCGCATGACCTGTTGCGCCAGCTTCTCGGCAACGGAACGATCCTGATAGGTACCCGAAGCCATGAAGGCCTTCTCAATGGCATCAGTGATCTTGGAAAGCTCGAATCCAACGGCTCTGCCATCCCGCTTGATGATGGTCTCTACCATGTAAGACACCTTCCCCTTCTGCAATATCTACTACGTTTGACTGTTGCGTTCGCTACGTTTTCCGTTTTACTCCTGGCAGAGAGCGAATATATACCCGCTTTACCAGCACATTGTGTACACTGCGTTTTCCACAGGTATCTAACACCTTGTTTGCATACTATCCACAACATATTGTGCGTCGTTGCTGAGCGTTGAATAAATATGGTAGTTGTCTGGTGCTGTTTTTTCAATACCGTTCAGCGAATTCATGATATAAAGCATAGCCTTTAGCAAGCCTTTAGCAAAACCCTTTTTGTCAAGCTCCGACTAAGTGTTGATCAAGCTCAGTGGCACTTGCACCACACAAAGCGTGACCCGTGTTTAACAGGGTTAGTATATCGAACATTTGTTCGTTTTTCAATGGATTTCTGCTGCGCGCTCAGGCAAAGACCTCTGCGGCCAAGTTACGATAAGAATCCAATCGTCGGTTGTCAATCAGCCCCTGCATGGTGGCGACAGCCACTGCGCAACCAGCTTCGCCACTATGAGTACAGTCGCGAAAGCGACAGTCCTGCGCGCGTGAAGCTATCTCGGGAAAGGTTGCCGCCAGCCCATCTGCGGCATCATAGAGTCCAAGACTGCGCAACCCGGGAGCATCGATAAGAGCACCCCCATTCGGCAGGTAAATCAGTTTTCTGGCCACTGTAGTATGTCTGCCGGCGTGATCCTTGTCCCGTACCGTACCCGTTTGAAGCAACGGGGCTCCCAGCAACTCATTGATCAGTGTCGACTTACCTACGCCTGACCTACCCAGCAACACACCTATCTGGCCTTCTACCACCAGTTCCACAATCTCAACCAACCCAGTTTTACTCACTGTTGATGTCACTATCACCGGACATTCATCGGCAATGGACTTCACGGCAGCAAGATCCCCTTCAAGATGTGGCGCCGCATCAGATTTAGTCAGAACTATCACTACCCGAGCGCCACTTTGGTGCGCCATCACCAACTGTCGCTCCAGATAATTAAGATCGATGCGTTGTCTTGAAAGCGCGACTACAACAAACACCAAGTCGATGTTCGCCGCCAGTATCTGCTCGTTGTATTTACCGGAGCCTTCACTTCGTGATTCCACCAACACTCTGCGGGACAGCACATTCCTACGTTCCTTTATGGCTGTGATCAGCGGCGTATCCTGACCAAGCGGGCACTCCAATTCAACCAGATCGCCTACTACCGCGCGAATATCAGTGTTCTTGACTAACTCAATGGTATGTTGAGCCCGCTGTTCACCCTCATCGGTCAGCACCAACGGATACCCTCGGTCTACAGAAACGACACGACCCACCGTTGTTCCCATCAACTCCCCTTCACACATATCTTCGACTATCGAAGCCATTCATCGCGTACGCTCCCTCAGCCGCCAATGCAACAACAGCAGCAAGACACCGATACCTACCAGTAGTAATCCGATCTGTAATTGCCGCATATTGAGTAAAGACTGCTGTTTGCCACCCGCCTCAAGAACCTTGACACTGCTGGCATGTACATCGCTTAGACCTTCATGGGTATCACAGGCCAGGTTGAAGACACCTTGGATCTCCAAGCGCGTGCCTTTCTGTCCGTAGCGTCCAAGACTACTCACCTTGAGTGCGTCCTCGTCGCTGACATAGACACTAATGCTGGCTCCCCCATCATACAAGGTCAGCCACTTATACCCCTTCTCTCCGTTGATGATATCTCCCACAGCCT
>JAAYYH010000175.1 GCA_012515495.1 Coriobacteriaceae bacterium
GCTCATTGAATGCCGCCGCCAAGAAGATCCACATGGCCTACAGCAAAGCCTGGCGCATCGTCAAGGAGACCGAAGCTGGCTTTGGCTTCCTGCTTATTGACAGGGATGGCGCCCGTGGCTCAACTCTTACCCCAGAGGGACGCAAGTTGCTCTCCGCTTACAAAACGCTGGAGGGTGAAGGCACCGAGCTTCTGAGCAAGCGCTTTGCGGAATTGATGAGGTAGTGATGTCGGATTTCTCTGAACAGTTGCAGAAGTACGCTCAGCTGGTAATCCAAAAAGGTTGTAATCTTAAGCCGGGACAAGAGCTGCTGCTACGAGTCTCCACCGACTGTGTCGCCTTTGCTCGGCTGCTAACGCAGGCAGCCTACGACTGCGGCGCCAGACATGTCACCGTCAATTTCAATGACGAAAAGATCTCGCGCATGCATTATGATAACTGTGCCCTGGAGGTCTTCGAGAAGATCCCCGAATGGGCCAGTTTGCTCAATAACTCCATGGCACGCGAGGGCGCGGCCGTATTGACAGTGGACTCCTCTGACCCAATGGCCATGGTTGGCATCGATCCGGCAAAACCGGTTGCCAGCACGCGAGCGGCTCATGTGGCCTGCAAAGAGTTCTTCGACGCCATGGATCTGGGCAAGATCGTCTGGTGCATTGTAGGGGCGGCATCGCCAGATTGGGCGAAACATGTGTTCCCGCAGCTGCCGATCGAAGAGGCCACCGAGCGCCTGTGGGAGGCGATCTTCAAAACGGTACGGCTCGACACAGAAGATGCCCTTGCAGCCTGGGACGCGCATCGAGCCAGCTTCGTTGCCCGCTCAACCTGGCTGAACGAACAGCGTTTTGACCAGCTTCGCTACAACAACTCGCTGGGTACCAATCTCACCATTGGGCTCAATCCTGGTAGCATCTGGAAAGGCGGCGGAGATGTTCTGGTTGACGGGACGCCCTTCTTCCCCAACATGCCCACCGAGGAGATCTTCACCGTGCCTGATCGTCTACGCGCAAACGGCGTTGTCTACAGCAGCCTGCCCTTGGTGCATCATGGCAGCTTGATCGATGACTTCCGGCTACGCTTTGAGGACGGCCGCGTGGTGGAACATCAAGCACGTGTGGGCGGAGATGTGCTGGCCTCAATCTTCAGCGTGGATGAGAATGCCGTGCGTCTGGGCGAGGTTGCCCTTGTACCCTATAGCTCCCCTATCCGCGAGACGGGTATCCTGTTTTTCAGCACACTCTACGATGAGAATGCCTCATGCCATCTGGCTGTTGGCCTCGGCTTCCCAGACTGCATTGAAGGTGGTGTCTGCATGAGCGATGACGAGCTGCTCGCAGCAGGCGTGAACAAGAGCGCGACTCACGTCGACTTCATGATTGGCACGACAGACCTGAACATCACCGGCATCAAGGCCGATGGCTCCGAAGTGCCAATCTTCATCAACGGCGAGTGGGCCTAAAGAGCGCTTGGCATTATCCTCGAAAGAAGGAAAAAACAGCTCTATGTATACCATCTTTGTTGTTGAAGACGATAAGACCATACGCGATGAACTTTTGTTGTTACTAGAGCGCAACGGCTACTGCGTCAAGACCTCTGAGGATTACGAGCACATGGCTCGCCTGGTGGTAGCTGCGAATCCGAGCCTTGTTTTACTCGATCTGACCTTGCCCGTATACGATGGTCTGCTTATCTGCCGCGAGATACGACGCTCATCTGATGTCCCCATCATGATCGTCACCAGTCGCAGTGAACAGACTGACGAGCTGGTAAGCCTCAATCTTGGCGCGGATGCTTTCATTGCGAAACCCTACAACGCTCAGGTACTGCTGGCGCATATCGCCTCCCTGCTCCGACGGGCCTATTCCGGCTCCAACAACCACTGCTCTCCTGCGCGGGCATCAGCATGGACATCACCCGCAACAGCGTCACTTGCAATGACCGCACCGTTGAGCTCAGTAAGAATGAGGCGCGGATCCTGTATTTGCTGCTTTCAAATCCTAAGGCTGTTGTCTCGCGCTTCGAGCTGATGGACGAGCTCTGGCAGTCCGATGAATTTGTTGATGATAATACGCTTACGGTGAACATCAACCGATTACGAGCAAAGCTGACGAGCATAGGAGCTAGCGAGGACTTCATCCAAACGAGACGTGGCATCGGCTATCAGATTGGTTTGCGAGAGAATGACTGAGCAGCGATGAAGCTCTCGCGCTATCTGGCCGACAAGTGGCCTACACTGGCTGTTGCTACAGTTACCTGCGCGTTTTTGGCCTTGCTGTTGCACGTCTTTGGTCTTGGCATCACGCTGATCGCCTATATCGAGATAATCCTTGTCTCGGCGCTTATCGTCAGCTTTGTCCTCGATTACCTACGCCGCCGCAGATTCTACACACAACTCCAAGATTCACTCAATGCTCTGGATAAGAAACACCTGATTGCGGAGATGATCGGTAGACCAGACTTCCATGAGGGCGAGCTGACCTATGAAGCTTTGATGGCTGCCGGAAAGAGCATGAACGACTCGATAACAGAGTATCGCGCTGCGTCTGAGGACTATCGAGAGTACATTGAAACTTGGGTGCATCAGATCAAGACTCCCATGGCAGCCATCGAGCTGATCTTGGAGAACAATCCCGGTGCTACCGATGATGCGGTGATCTCGGAGCTCTCACGCATCGAGAGCTATGTTGAGCAGGCACTCTATTATTCTCGCAGCACAGCCGTCGAGCGCGATTATATCGTTCGCAGCGTAAATCTCGATGATGTAGTAAAAGCAGCAGTACGCAGACGATCCAGACTGCTGATAGATAACCGTGTAACGCCGATATTAGAAAATCTTGATTACAAGGTAGCTACAGACGTGAAATGGCTGGATTTCATCATCGGCCAGCTACTGGGTAACGCGGTGAAATATCGCAGACAAGGTATGCCCAGTAAGATCAACGCACATGTGAGAATGAATGCTACCTGCGTCGACAAGGGGCTCGTGACACAGCGGGTGATCCTCGAGATCGCTGATAACGGCATCGGCATCCCTTCCCATGATCTTGGCAGGGTATTCGATCGCGGCTTCACCGGCGATAACGGCAGAGTGTACGCGAAGTCAACCGGAATCGGCTTGTTCCTCTGTAAACGCCTTTGCGAGAAGATGGGATTGGAGATCTTGCTTGATTCCGCTGTGGGTGAAGGAACCACTATCAAGATAGTCTTCCCCGTCAACGAGCTGTTTCTGAACTAAGCATCCTTACAACTTTGTAAGGATCTTGTAAGCCTGTTCGATGGCAGTGCTGCAACACAAGCCTCATGCTGGAAACTGAATAGAAAGTGTAGGCCGTATTTTGCGTTGCGTGTTCAGCAATGCCTGTACAACGATGTACATGACGACGCACGAACAGCGAACAGCGAACAGCGAACAGCGAACAGCGAAAGGATAGCACTGATGACCACAGTTTTAGAATGTCAGTCCATTGAGAAGTATTACGGAAGCAAGAGCACAGTTACCAAAGCACTCGATAACATCTCGTTTTCTGTTGATAAAGGTGAGTTCGTTGGCATCATGGGAGCAAGTGGCTCGGGCAAGACCACGCTGCTTAACTGTATCTCGACAATCGACTCGGTAACGGCAGGCAGGATACTGGTCAATGATGTCGATATCACCCAACTCAAGTCCAGCAAGTTATCAGAGTTCAGACGCAATGAGCTGGGCTTCATCTTCCAGGATTTCAATCTCTTGGATACATTGACGGGTTTCGAGAACATCGCACTGGCCTTAACCATCACAAAGGTCCCAGCGATGATGATCAACAGCCAGGTGCAGAAAGTCGCCAATCAACTACAGATTAGCGATGTCCTCGAAAAGTTCCCCTACCAGATGTCGGGTGGTCAGA
>JAAYYH010000176.1 GCA_012515495.1 Coriobacteriaceae bacterium
CTCTCCTGGCACGGTTCATACGCAGAATATGTCAAAGCCAAAAAAGCATTGTTCCGTTGCATGAAACCCGATGCGCCAAGGATCATTGACGCAACCACCGATGAAACCCACAACATTATCACTTCATTAGCGAAATCCGGTTGTCGCAGCATCGCGATAGGCAGCCTCAGTGGTTTAGAAGAGGATATGCCAACTCCGGCCGATGCGAGAGAGATGGCATTCCTTCGTGGCGATAACTCCTTGTTGACCATTGTGCTTGATGGCATCGAGTATGCGTTGGTCGCAGCTGCCGAACTGCAGATCAGAGGGGAACACAATCAACTCAATGCGTTGGCAGCCTCTGCCGCTGCGTTGCTCATTGGTGTCAGCATAGAGGATTTGCGTGAGGGTCTGCGCTCGTTTGTCCCACTCGAGCATCGGATCGAGCCCTGCGGTGTGGTTGCTGGCAGGGAGTTCTTCAATGATTCCAAGGCAACGAATCCCGAGGCGACCATCAAGGCGCTCAGCGCCTTCACGGACCAATCGGTTGTTTTACTGCTTGGTGGTCGAGATAAGGGCACCGACCTCAGCGAGCTGGTCGCTGCTTGCGAAGGAAAGTGCAGGGCAGTCATCTGTTACGGAGAAGCTCAGGAGCGCTTCTCTGATGCTTTCCGTGCTAATAGCCAACGGGATGGTCAATCCACGTTCAGCCTGATAGCTGTGGATTCGTTTGCCCAGGCTTTTAGTATCGCCTGTACCATCGCCAGGCCTGGAGATGTAGTGTTGCTCTCACCAGCATGTGCGTCCTTTGATGAATTCACTTCCTTCGAGCATCGTGGTGAGGTTTTTAAGTCCCTCGTCAGAGAATTGGGATCTTCGGATGGCCAAGGGCAATGATCGTATAACGCCTGCCAGGATCCACGGTCCTCGGCTAATGCTGATAGCCACCGTGGTCATCCTCCTGGCAGGTGGACTGGTGATGATCTATAGCGCATCGTCAATCGTCGGTTTGAATGAGTATGGCAACAGCGCGCATTACTTTACTCGACAGCTGTCATTGATCCTCGCGGGTCTGGTGGCCTTAGCGATCGCTGCCTGGATTCCCTATACCGCTTGGGAGAGCCTGCTATCTTGGTCTGTGTGGGCTTTCTTGGTTGTGCTCTTGATACTCACCTTGGTGTTGGGTACGGAGGAATTAGGCGCGAAAAGATGGGTCACGTTGTTCGGTCAGAGTTTCCAGCCCTCAGAATTCGCCAAGATCGCCATCCTGCTGGTTATAGCCAGTCTTGTTGTCCGGTTGCGCGAGCAAAGGATTGACCTGAGCACCTTCATCAAGTTGATGGTCGCGGCTATCGCCGTACCGATCCTGCTAATCGCCGTACAGAAGGATCTGGGTACGATAGTCATTGCCGCCTTTGGGATCATCGCTGTCTTCTGGTTTGGCGAGTTCCCACGTCTGCCGATATTCATCGGGATAGGACTGCTGGTGATTATCGGTGCCTCTTCGATCGTTTTTGAGGGTTATCGGCAGGCACGTATCAGCGCCTTCATCGACCCCTGGTCCGATCCGTTGGGCTCAGGATACCAGATCATCAACGCTTTCTATGCCTTCAGTGATGGTGGTTTATTCGGGGTTGGTCTGGGCATGTCACGCCAAAAGTTCCTTTATCTCCCTGAGGCACATAACGACTTCATCTTCGCCATCATCGGCGAGGAACTTGGCTTAGTTGGAGCGTTGGCAGTAGTCATCCTTTTCATACTCTTCTTGTTCGCAGCCTTCAGGATCGCCCGCAATGCCCCTGACTTGTTAGGTCGGATTATCGCTGGGACATCGGCCACTCTGATCGGCTCTCAAGCCTTCCTGAACATCGCCTGTGTCGTCGGTCTGGCTCCTGTAACAGGCAAGCCACTGCCTTTCATCAGCTATGGTGGCACCTCGGTAGTCGCAGCCCTGATCTTAGTTGGGTTGATCCTCTCGGTATCATTCCATTCCAATGTCCCTGACTCAGCCAGCCGTCGTCGTGACCAGCTGCTGGTGCTCGATGGCGGTGCTCGCAGTCGATCGCCTCAGCAGGAGAGAGGGATTAGAGGCCAACACCCAAGGGAGCGGACTCTGAGGACATCGCAGCGAAAGGGGAGTCGGTGATGAGGTTCGTGATAACCGGAGGCGGTACAGCAGGACACATCAATCCGGCTTTGGCTGTCGCGGAAGAACTCTCGCAGCGTGGTCATGAAGTGTTATTCGCTGGTACACCCAGCGGTCTGGAAGCTACGTTGGCACCAAAAGCTGGATTGCCGTATCAGGCGTTTTCGGCCAGCGGTTTTGATCGCGCACGACCGACCACGTTGATCAGCTCGAGTGTAACGATAGCACGCAGCGCATGTCAGGCGCGTCGATGGCTTAAACGTCTGCAGTCGGATGCCGTGATCGGCTTTGGCGGCTACGTCTCGATTCCCGTGGGATTGGCAGCTTCGTGGTCGGGAGTTCCCCTGATCATCCATGAGCAGAATTCAGCCGCAGGGTTAGCGAATCGCTTCTTAGCCAGAAAAGCTGCCGCGATAGCCTTGACGTATCCTCAGGCTCAGGCTGGTTTGAAGACTACCAGAACCGTCCACATCACAGGCAATCCTGTCCGACCGTCACTTCTGGGTATCAGTCGCGAAGAGGCCAGGCAGAAACTGGGGGTCGGCGAGGATGCGCAGATGTTGCTGGTCTTTGGAGGCAGCCTCGGAGCGCAACACATCAATCAGGCGCTGCTTTCTCAGGCTAAGACTTTGATGGAGCGACCTGATCTTCACGTCTACCACATCACTGGGACGAGGGATTTCAAGACTACCTACGACAAGCTTGCGCTGCAGTTCGCTGCAGTTGAGACTGATAGGACGGATGTCTCGATCTGTGAGGATATCTGTTCGGCAACGGTGAACGCAAGATGGCACTTGGAAAGCTACTGTAATCGTATGGGAGAGGTGCTTGCGGCTGCCGATGTCGTAATCTCCCGTGCCGGCGCGACCTCTTTAGCCGAGATTTCCGCAATCGCCGTTCCTGCGTTGCTGGTACCGTATCCATATGCCACAGACGACCATCAAACCACTAACGCTAAGGCCATGGTCGAATCAGGAGCTGCCTTGATGATACGTGATTCAGAGTTGGACAGTCCGCGCTTTTCTGAACTGATGATGGAACTTTTGAATAGCAGCCGGTTGCGTGATACTATGAAACAAGCTGCCAGAGTCTCTGGTAGTGCCAATGCAACAGTTGCAGTTGCCGAGCTGGCGATTGCTGCCGCGAAGTCGGATGCTATGCCGGACTGAGGAGTCAGTCGTAGGTCGCGATAGATGGTTGCGGCAAACGTATACCACCACAGGTCAAGACAATAGGAAGGTCGCATTGTGCACAGATTGAGCAGGGTGCATTTTATCGGAATCGGCGGTGCCGGGATGAGCGGTATCGCGTTGGTCGCCCATAAGCGGGGGATAACGGTCACTGGTTCCGATTTGAAGGAGTCGCGTTATATGCGCGCTCTGATACGTGATGGCGTTGCGGTTGAAGTCGGCCATGACGCCAGACATATGTCCGATCCCACTATCGAGGTTGTGGTAGTGTCGACTGCCATTCCCGACAACAATCCTGAATTAATTGAGGCCCAGAGGCGTGGTCTGGAGATTTGGCCTCGCGCCCGGATGCTTGCCTATCTTGCTGTGGGAAAGAAGACCTTGGCTGTGTCCGGCACCCATGGGAAGACCACCACGTCATCGATGCTCGCCAGCACTCTGGATCGGTTGAAAACCATGCCGACGTTCCTCATTGGCGGCGTAGTAGATGGTTACGATTCTACGGCCTGCGCTGGCAACGGGGAGTATTTTGTTGTTGAAGCCGATGAATCAGATGGTTCATTCACCTTCCTCGATCCCGATGTAGAGATCGTCACCAACATCGAAGCTGATCATCTTGATCACTATGCCGACCTGGCTGAGATCGAGCGATCGTTCGCTGATTTCATGGCCAAGCTACTTATAGGTGGCACACTGGTGGTCTGTGCGGACAGCCCTGGGTTGATCGATCTTGCCATTGCCAGTGGAAAGACATTCATCAGTTATGGACTCGGAGAGAAGGCAGACGTTCGTTGCTTCCCACACGAGGATCAGTCCTTCTCGGTGTTGTTCGCAGATGGTGAGAAGGTCACTTTACGGCTTATGGCGTCACCGGGGCTCCATAATATGTTGAACGCGACAGCTGTGATGGCAGTGTTGGACATTCTTGGCCACGGTCGTCAGCAGAGTGCTGAGGCTTTGGCGCAGTTCAGTGGTGTCAGGCGGCGATTCGATCGCATCGGTACCTTGCAAGGCATCACTGTTGTCGATGACTACGGACATCATCCAACCGAGATAAAAGCAACGCTCCAGGCAGCTCTGACCTTGGATTTTAAGCGAGTGCATGTGTTGTTCCAACCGCACCGCTATTCGCGCACGCAAGCGCTGATCAATGACTTCGGCAGTGCCTTCAAGGCGGCTGACTCTGTGACGTTCATGGATATCTATAGCGCAGGGGAGATGCCGATACCGGGCGTTACCGGCGACCTGTTGGTTGAGGCTGTGCTCAAGGAAGACCCCGGAGCGTCTGTGCGTCTGGTTGAGCGCAGGAGTCATGTACCCGCGGTGATGGCTCAGCTGGCCCAGCCTGGCGACCTGATCATCACCATGGGCGCTGGCGATGTCACTGCGATGGCTCCACTGATACTGGAGGAGCTGGCCAAAACCAGAGAAGATGTCTGCGAGTGAGCGATATGAGTGCCTTTGACGTCTATTGCCAATTGGATGGGATAGTAAGCGGCTCAGTGTTTCTCGATGAGCCTATGGCCCGTCATACCAGTTTCCGTATCGGTGGCCCGGCCGCTCTCTACATCGAGTGCGCGAGCGTGTCTGATATCACCCGCACAC
>JAAYYH010000177.1 GCA_012515495.1 Coriobacteriaceae bacterium
AAGACGCTACATGTCTATGCTCACAACATTGACTACATCATCAGCGAGGGCACAATGCTTTCGCGTATCAACGAGAGAGTATTGACGGAATACGAGCTTGGACTTGAGGCTCAGAGGCTAATCCATGGTGTCAAGAATGTTTTTGTGCTTTGCTCATCAACCAACATTGATCGCATAGCAATTCTTTACCATGCCAGTCTTAAGGATAACCCAGGCAGAATGATTGCAGTTGATGGATATCAGAAAGACCTGCTCAATATCATTGAGGAGCGCCATTCTCAGTTCAGTGATTTCTATAAGTTTGATAAGGCATGGCCATGGTATCCAAAATACGAAGAAAAATTAGAGCGTGACGGCATCTTCGCGTTCATTCGAGTGAACGATCATGATTCTTCGTACAAAACTTGGTCTGATAAGGTATTGGGGCGCTACTTCAATCCAGAAAACTCTATATTGATATATTCTATGTGGGATGGATATCTAAGAGACGGAGTCTCAATGAATGAGGCTTATATAAAACTCCTGGAAGAGTATAAACCGAACATAAAATTGCATACCAGCGGCCATGCTTCTGCCAAAGCACTCGTTAGTCTATACAACACTGTCAAACCTAAGCGCGGACTGATACCAATGCACAGTCAGCGACCAGAAGGTTTCTTGGAGCTAATGCCAGAAGCTAGCATCATCATGCTCGGTGATGGTGAGATTCTAGAAATAGATTAATTGGACCTTAGCCGCCAAACTCCTCAGGCGCACGCTCGGCTGCCGCAGCAGCGCCAGCTTCATCCTCAGCACGGATAGCCGCACGACGCACCTTGCCATTAACGGTCTTGGGCAGTGCAGGCACATAGGAGATGATGCGCGGATATTTGTAGGGCGCCGTCTTCTCCTTAACCCAGGTCTGCAGCTCTTTGGTCAGTTCATCGCTGTCCTCATAGCCTGGAGCTAATACCACGGTCGCCTTAACGGCGGTCCCGCGCACAGGATCCGGCACTCCGGTTACAGCGCATTCTCGCACTGCTGGATGCTCCAGCATCACGCTCTCGATCTCGAAGGGACCTATGCGATACCCCGATGATTTGATGACATCGTCATTACGACCCACATACCAGTAGTAGCCGTCCTCATCGCGCCAAGCGGTGTCGCCGGTATGATACCAGCCATCATGGATGGCCTCGGCTGTCTTTGCCTCATCGCGATAATAGCCCATCATGATGCCAGCGGGATGCGGTTGACCATCCTCGACTTGGATACATATCTCCCCCGTCTGCCCGGTATCGCATTCGTTACCGTCATCGTCGAGTATCTTGGTCAAATACAGCGGCAGTGGTCTACCCATCGAGCCCGGCTTGGGTAGCATGTTCACACTGTTGCAAACGGTGACAGGAGTCTCAGTTTGACCAAATCCCTCCGTGAGGTACAGGCCGGTACGCTCACGCCAGCTGTCAAACAGATCGGGATTGAGAGCCTCACCGGCAGTAACACTGTATTCCAGGGAACTAAGATCGTAGTCGTTGACGTTGCCCTGCATGATCAGCCTGAACATCGTAGGCGGGCAGCATAGAGTCGAGATGCGATAACGCTGGATCAACTCACAGATCTCATCTCCACTGAAGCGGTCGAAGTCGTAGGTGAACACACAAGCTTCCATCAGCCATTGACCATAGAGCTTGCCCCAGACGGCCTTGCCCCAACCGGTATCAGCTATGGTGAAATGGATACCACCATCGCTTTTCACATTCTGCCAGTGCTTGGCAGTACCCAGATGGGCAATCGAATAGCCACTGTCATGCAGCACCATCTTGGGATGCCCCGTGGTTCCGCTACTAAAATACATGATCATCGGATCGGCGGACCTAGTTGTAACGGCCGAGAAATCGCTACTGGCCGCTGTCACTCGATCATTGAAGTCCAACCAGCCCTCACGTTGGATGCGCGTTGCGCAGAGTCCTTTGGAACCACTGAGCACAGCGCCCTTTGCGAAGAAAGGATTATAGGTAGGCATAGCAGGACAGGAACGCTTCTGCTCCGCAGAACCCTCCGCTTTCAGTGCCGCAATATCCTCAGCAGGTGTCACGCCACCACCGGCGCCATTGACCAAGATGCGAGTCTGCAGTGTTGGGCACTTATCCATGACATTATCTACAACCTGCGCTATATCTCCGACATCGGTACAGATGATAGTCTTGATACTGGCACTGTTGACACGATACTCCAGGTCATGTTCCTTGAGCATGAAGGTTGCAGGTACTATTACCGCACCCAGCTTGTTCAATGCCAGCGTTGTGAACCAGAACTGGTAATGACGGCGCAGAATCACCAGCACCATATCACCATATCCTACTCCTTGCTCAGCCAAGAAGTTCGCTGTCTTATCGCTCCAATATTTCATATCACCAAAGCTGAAGATGTGCTCTTCACCTTCAGGATTCAACCAGACCATGGCCGGACGATCGGGCTCTGCTTGGGCGATATCGTCGACAACGTCATAGGCGAAGTTATAATCCTCGGGATAATTGATACGAAACGACGAGAGGACGCCGTCAGCATCATAGGTCTCCTCAACATACTTTGCGTGTATATTCCTCATGTTCTCTTCCTTAAAACGGGAGGGCACAACCTCTGGCACCCGGATTGATCAGATATCGATGGAGGGCATTGACGGCGCTTGTCTGCATAAAGACCAAGCGCCTAGAGAATGCCATCTTCCTGAGGCTTGATAACGACTGCCAGAAACACACAAGGTTCTCCTCCAACGGCGACCATGCCATGACCACGACTAGAGTCGTAAAGCAACGTGTCGCCTGGACCCAACTCCTGGATGCGATCCTCATACGCAAAACGCAAGTGTCCACTGATGATGAAGTCCAATTCCTGTCCTTCATGATATGAGAGGTGGATGGGCTTATCCTGTTCCTCTTCGAGATAGGGAGCGCTCACCACGAATGGCTCACAATACTTGTTCTTGAAGAACGGTGCCTTGTGCAGATACTCAAAACCAGCTCGGCGCTTGATTGACAGACCTTCTCCGGCACGGATGAGCGAGTAGCCGGTTAAATGTGGGCTCTCACCTGTTAGCAGCTCGACTACATCGACACCCAGTCGTTCAGCGCATTTATAAAGGAATGTGAAGGAGAAATCCTGAGAACCGCTCTCCTGTGCCTCATATTCCGCCAAGCTACGACCGGTTGCCTCAGCCATATCCTGAGCCGTGAGACCAAGGTCCTCTCGCAAAGCTTTGATTCGTTGAGCGACCTCTGAGACATTCGGTTCGGTGTGCGACATAACCTGACCTCCCTTACTCACTCGGAATATAGCTCTTTTAATCGAGCATTATACACATGATACCCAGTATGCATTATTAAATCCCCTCATAGGATTTGACCACCCACTTGAATGGTTACCGAGGTAATTCAGGTGTATCCTATCGTCCACAACCGATTACAATCTGTAGTCAAACCTTGTAATAATCACAACCTTGATTGGATGCGAGCCTTGGATAAACCGACATCTTATGTCGCCCGTGCCGGTATGATAGCTGCCGCCTACGCCTCCCTCACCGTTATCAGTCTGTTATTCCTGCAGGGATTAGCCTGGGGGCCAATTCAATTACGCGTCAGTGAGGCACTGACTGTGCTGGCCGTGCTTACTCCAGCCGCAATTCCCGGGTTGACCATCGGTTGCCTGTTGGCGAATCTCTTGGGTATCGCGCTCACTGGCTCGGGGGTGATGGGGCTCTTCGACGTTGTGTTCGGATCGCTTGCGACACTTTTAGCGGCACTATGGTGTCACCGCTTTAAAGAGCGCCCCGTTCTAGCCTTGGCGGGTCCGGTTATAGCTAACGCATTGATTGTTGCAGCCTATCTGCCAATCATATTGGCTGCCTATGGTTTCTATACCATCCCGTTCACAGATATCGATCTGGCAGGCTCATACCCGCTGATGTATCTGTTTGGCGCGCTGTCGATATCTATTGGCGAGGCCGTGGTCGTCTATGGACTGGGTTATCCATTGATGCTGGCGCTGAGGAAACTGCCGCTCTTCCAGCACCATGAGGACTGATACTACGGCAGCAGCAGTTCAGCGATCTGGACAGCGTTGAGAGCCGCACCCTTACGCAGTTGATCTGCAACGACCCAGAAGTTGAGTCCGTTCTCAATCGAATGATCCTTGCGGATGCGGCCAATGTAGGTCGCGTCGGTTCCAGAAAGCAGTCCCGGCATAGGATAGAGTTTGCTCGCAGGCTCATCTATAAGGATAACTCCCGATGCAGCAGACCAGGCTTCCTTCGCCTCTGACACACTGACGGGAGAGTTGAATTCCACGTTGATTGACTCGGCATGACAACGCAAGACAGGTACCCTGACGCAGGTCGCCGAAACAGCGATCGTATCATCCGCCATGATCTTCTGGGTCTCAACTACCATCTTCCATTCTTCCTTGGTGCTGTCATCGTCAAGGAAGACATCGATATGAGGAATACAGTTGAAGGCAATCTGATGGGCGAACTTGTCGATAGTCAACGGCTCGCCATTGAGGAACTGTCGAGTCTGATTGTAGAGCTCGTCCATTGCGGCTGCGCCGGCACCAGATGCCGCTTGATAGGTCGAGACAACAACACGCTTGATGGGCGCAAGATCATGGAGTGGCTTAAGCGCCACTACCATCTGGATAGTCGAACAATTGGGATTGGCGATTACACCTGAATGGTTGAGCACCTCGTGAGCGTTGACTTCAGGTACTATCAAGGGCACATCGCTATCCATGCGGAAGGCCGAGGAATTATCGATCATCACGGCACCAGCCGAGACAACAGCTTCGCGGAACTGCCTAGATATGCTGGCTCCTGCGCTAAACAAGGCGATATCGACACCAGAGAACGACTCGGGAGTCATCTCTTCTACCACTAATTCGCCATTCAAGAAGGGCAGTCTCTTACCGGCACTACGAGTGCTGGCTAAAGCCTTGATCTGAGCAGCAGGGAATCCGCGCTGTCCAAGTGCGAGAAGCATCTCGCTACCAACTGCACCGGTTGCTCCGGCAACGGCGACCACGGGATTGGCAGGCATTGGCTTTAACCAAGACATCTACTTATCTCTTTCTTCGATGGGATGGTATTTCCCTCGGGATGATATGTCCCACGATTATACCTTTTTAGCAGCGAATTCCAACTTACGAGAAAGTCTGAACCATCCATGGACCATATTCTCCGGTCCACATCGCTTCCAACTGAGCAAAGATCCTCTGCCAATCTGTCTCATGGCCAAAGACCAGCTCCAGATAATGACGAGAGCTCATCTCGCTTACCTGATCTGACGAAAGACACTCTGCCGCTATCGTATAGGTACAGGTAGGACAGGCAGTCACCAGGGTCGCAGCACCGGTATCTCTTGCTTCTTCAATCACTCTCTGTGTCCGCCTCCGAGTCAACTCAGGGTCAAAGGCGCTCACGGCACCACCAGCTCCGCAGCACAGCGTTTCCTTACCGTGGTGCTCCATCTCGATCTGCTCAGCATCGGGGTGCAGCGCTCCAAGTAACTTTCGGATTGCAATACCGTGCCTGTTATCAAAACGGTCATGACAGGAATCGAAGAACGTCAACGAATCCTGAATCGTTCTGGCGTCCGGATATTCGCCTATGTGAGCGCTGAAGTCTCGTTCTTGGTCAGGATCCAAATTCGCGGCTTGGTCGACGATGTGACCCTTGTCTGCCCTAGCCACGAGGTGCTCGTACAGCAGTTCAGGTAAGGGGATGATCTCGACTTCATCGCCCATCATCTCAGCCAGTTCCTCGCCGCAGCCCGGGCAGATGGTGAACACCTTCTTGATACCTACTGCTCTGATCTGCTCAAGGATCTTCTGTTGCAAGGCTGCTGAGCGCTCAAACAAGCCCTGGCTCATCAGCGGGCTTCCGCAACAATCATCGGTCATCGCCCAAGAGAAACCAACCTCATCCATCCAGCCACCGATCTTGCGAATCAATTCTGGAACGTAACTCACCAAGGTGCAGCCGGGGAACAGCAAGCAGTCTGCTGTGCTCAGTCCATTCTCAGCCAGTTCTGAGAGCTGCTGGAATTCAGGATATGAGACACTATAGATTGCTCGATACGCACTGAAGATGTGCCACTGCTCATCAACCATCACCAGCTTGTCGTCTTCGGGCATCAAGTCGGCCTTCTTGAACAGCTCGCGCCATTCGCGCATCCGGTCTGGAGCAGTCATATGTGTCTGACAAGTGGAGGTGCAAGATCCACAGAAGCAGCACCGACGCAAGGCGTGGTAGAGCTCGGGGCGCTCAGCCACAAGCCCACGAACCGCGTCAACCTGATACTCTGGGGCAAGATTGACGATGCGCTGGTAATCCATCTCAACCAGACCGATATCGAGATTTGGACCCTGCAATATCTCACATTGTCGTGTACAGCGTTTGCAGTGAGCGCAGGTTAGCCGTTTATTGGCAA
>JAAYYH010000178.1 GCA_012515495.1 Coriobacteriaceae bacterium
ATCACTCACGGTTCTAACCGAGGACAATTCTGTGAGTACGCTTTGCGGCAGAGAATTCTTCACGTTGGCGGGCATCAGATCGAGAATACTGCTGTAACTCGCCACATTACTCATGTTTTGAAGTATGGATTGCATGCGGGCAAGGGCAGTCTCTTGTCCAGACACGGCTGCAGTCAAACCATCAATACCAGACAGCAACGAAGCCAATTGTTCTTTGGCTGCCGCAAGCTCTGACTCCAGCTGAGCGATTGTCAGCTTTTGCGCAGCGATTCGTGCCTGGATCTCCGCAATCACCTCAGCATCTTCACTTGTTGCGCCACCCTCGCTTGGCGCGGCGCCATCGCCTGACGGATCATCGCCTGACCCACCGCCATCGCCGCCTGCCGCGGCAAGCTCCGCCTCAAGGTCCGACAGCTTGCCCCTCTCGGTTAAAAGCGATGCCTCCATGACGATGATACCTTGGTCGATACCACTCTGCGCAACTCTCATCTGAGCGATCTGATCTAGCATGCTACGTTTTGCAGTCTCGATCTGGGCGATCTTCGCCTTGAGCTCCTCCGCTGAGCGGATCTGAGCAAGTTCATCCAAAACGGTCTGGGGAATAGAAGCTTTCACGCTATCTGGGATCATATCCGCAACACTGCCAGAGGTACCTGATGCCGACATCTTCTGCATCATCGGCAGCACAGCATAAAGCTGAGACAGAGCCTCTTGCTGCGCGGTTATCGCGGCGGTCATCCCGGCAATACCATCACCTATCCCGTTATAACCTTCTTCCATGTCAAAACGGCTCTTGTCCATTTGCGCGCGCGCATCGTTGATACCATTGATGCCACTATCTATACCGTCCTCGATATCAACCATCACATCGGGTGTCATCTGCGCGAACATAGCAACGGCGAATTGCTTGGTATTGCCCACGATGGTAGTGACGTCAGAACCCTTCATCATCTCGAGTAAATCATCGGAGACAACCAGATCGCTGCTAGCATCCATATCGATCTCGACAGTCTGCATGGACATCAGATCCGGGATATCCATTGTGGCAAACAGCTCCGCTGTGTCGGGGTCTGCCTTGTAGGTATTGAACTCGTCAGTGAGCTCCTGGGCATGGACCAGCGGCGGCACTTGGACCTCATCGGGCAGCAGACCCATGATATTCTCCTGGACGGTTGTACCTGCGTGCGCGAGGAATCCAACCATGATCGCAGGCGCGATGGCAGTACCGATAGAGCGGACCAAAGAAAGCGTCGCGAGGGCGGAGTTCGATTCTTCCGGCCGAGTGTTAGCCAACATCATGTAGTTTAGCGGTGTACCCATGGTGAAACCCATGCCAACACCGATGAGGATCAGACTGACGACGACATTGAACATATTGGGATTGCTGGTGGTAACGAACATCAGATAGAGCGCACCGGCAATCGAGGCTACCAAGCCAAAGCCCAAAACGACTTTGACGCCGAATTTATCGATGAACTTACCCGAAACTGGCGCGCCGATTCCGGCGAATAGCGCCAAGATCATCACAAAATAGCCTCCGCTACCAGATGGAAGCTTCATTGCGTTCTCGGCGAACTGAGGGATGAATATCATTCCCATCATCACAACACCGGTGACTATTGACAGCACGAGCGTGATGACGATTCGCGAATTCGAGAAATAGGCGAGGTTCATCACCGGATCTTTTGCCTTGCGCTCTACCAATATGAACACCGGTATCAGTACGAAGAAGGCAATCATGAACGGATAGACATCCACACTGGTCAATGTAGCCTGCAAGTCGAAGTAATCGATGTTCTTCAGTCCATAGAGCAGCCCGAGTATCATTATCGTCAGGACTACGATTCCCAAACCATCGATAGGTTTGACGTCCTTCTCTTTTGTGTTGGGCAGCACCAGAAAACCTGCTAATAGGATGAACGCGGTGATTGGCAGGTTGACATAGAAGATGAATTGCCAGTTACTGCTGCCAAAGACATCGAGGATCAGGCTACCTGCCGAAGCTCCAAAGATATTCGCGATACCGTAGACACCGCCAACCAAGCCAAGCGCCATGCCACGCTTCTCCTCGGGGAAAGCCGTACCAAACTCGGCAGTGGCGACTGGCAGGATTCCTCCCCCACCTATAGCCTGTAAGGCGCGGGCGACGATCAATAACTCGAAACTGGCGAAGTCCTGAGCAAGACCACAGAACAGGGAGCCCAGGCCAAACAGCAGAACGCTGATAAGGTAGACATTCTTCCTGCCCCTTTTGTCTGCCAGTTTTCCCATGATGGGAATGCTTGCAGCATAGGCAAGGGTATAGATCGTGATCATCCAGATGCCGGTTTGCTCGTCAACCATCAGCGAGTTCTGGATAACGGTTCGCGCCGGTGTGATGATACCGGTATCAAGGGCACCCATGAAGATACCCAGGAGATAGACCGTTGCAACCAACACCAGGTTCAGCTTGCTACTCTTAAGCTTCATCTTTGCATACTCCATCAATTAATCCTCATCGTTATGGACTTCGCCAATCAATACACTGGAATTCTGCGCCATGATGGCGATGTTCTTCTCAAGCTGAGCCATCTCTTTGACACTTATCCCAAAGCAGACGTTCCGACTCCAGTCCTGATACGCTTGACCCATGTTGGTAAGCAGCTCTTCGGCTTGCGCGGATAGCGCAACCAGTTTCTTGCGTTTGTCACTTGGATCGACGTGGCGACTAATCAGAGCTTTTTCTTCCAGCTTATCAAGCGTTTTCGCCACAGCTCCTTTGTCGATCTCAAAATATGCCGCGATCTGCTCCTGATTCATGCACTCGTGCTCTGTCAGATACATCAGTATCACCTGCTCTGGAAAGCCGATGTTCATGGATGCAAGGTTCCGCTCAGCGAACACGCGCATCTGGCGCACGATAATCGATAGGTCCCTCATCAACATAATGCTACTGCTCCTATCTTTTCTGCAGTCCAGCGTAACCCGAAGCCTCAATATTAGTTGTAGCGACAACGATTTCTCAGAATACAGGTGTTTGCTTCATCAAGACCAGAAAATCTGGTGAATGGTATGGTAAGAGCTCCAAAAATAACTATAATGTTCAAAATATTTCTGATAACTATTTTTTTGAACAATGATTTAGATGACGTACATGAGCTGGAGCGTTGCGCAGCAACCGACCGAACACTCTTTGGACATTGTTTGGACATTGGAGAAAGATGCTCACTGAATGCGAATTCGCGACTCTTGTCGCGCTCAAGAAGCATGGCACCCTGACACAGCGAAACATATCCGCGCTGATTGGTCATTCGCTTGGAGCCACAAATCAGTCATTAGCCTCACTGAAGCAGAGAGAGCTCATAGACGATGCGGGTATCACTAGAGATGGTGAAGCTGCACTCGAACCCTATCGCGTTAAAAACGCCGTTATCCTGGCAGCGGGATTCTCCTCACGTCTGGCACCAATCTCCTATGCGAATCCAAAAGGAACGCTGGTGGTCAAAGGCGAGACACTTATTGATAGGCAAATCGAGCAACTGCGCCAGGCTGGCATTACCAACATTTCGATTGTCGTTGGCTACAAGAAGGAGAAGTTCTTCTACTTAGAAGACAAGTACGGCGTATCGATAATCATCAACGACGAATACCAGGCAAAAAGCAACAACTATTCTCTCTACCTGGTGCGAGAAAAGCTGGGTAACACCTATGTCTGCTCTTCGGATAACTACTTCACCATCAATCCGTTTGAAGAATTTGTCTACACTTCCTACTATGCGGCGGTCTACCATAGCGGTCCCACGGAGGAATGGTGCATCGCGACTAAGGGCAAGAACAACCTGATCACTGGTGTCACGCGCGGCGGCAGCGACTCGTGGATCATGCTTGGCCACGCCTACATGGACTCCGATTTTGCCAAGACCTTCACAGCGGTCCTTGAAGAGGCACACCCGCACGCTGATACGGCTGGAAAGCTCTGGGAGAACCTGTATCTGGAACACATCGAGCGGCTACCCATGGTAATGCGCAAGTATGACAGTGACGTAATCTGGGAGTTCGACTCTCTTGATGAGATACGCGAATTCGATATCGAATTCATCAATAACGTACAATCAAATATCCTCGACAACATCTGCTCGATCCTGAAGTGTCAGCGCGAAGCGATAACAGGGATCGAACCGATCAAAAACGGCTATACCAATCTTTCGTTCCGCTTCGACATCGGTGCGGATTCTTATGTTTATCGACACCCTGGCGAAGGCAGCGAGGCAATCATCGATCGAAAAAGCGAGACCATTGCCCAGAAGATCGGTGCTGAGCTGGGAATCGATGGCACATTCATCCATGAGGATGAGGAAACTGGCTGGAAGATATCACGCTACATCGCAGATTGCGTTCATTTTGAATACCGTAACGATAAACACCTTGCTCAAGCGATGGAGCTGATTCGTAGGCTGCATAC
>JAAYYH010000179.1 GCA_012515495.1 Coriobacteriaceae bacterium
TAGCAGACTGCTTCGGACATCACAGCCTGAGCGCCACTTCGATACAGCGTCGTATTCGAAGCCGCTATACTCCTGACCACAAAACCTAGCTGCTTGAAGAATGTCTGCCAAAACGGATAACTTGCGTGCAGCTCGAGAACACGTGGGATACCGATGACCGGCTTGTCGAAGGCAAGGGTCGGCTCAAGCTCATAATCGTCATCATACGCAGCCAGCAATTGCTGCTGATAGGCGAAGAGATTCTCCGGCTTGTGCTGTATCTCCTGCGCAAAACCTCCCCGCTCGCAGCGGTTGCCGGTTACAAAGACCCTGGCAGCCGGATCATCCCCTTTCAGATTGCTGAAGCTGCTGATGGTAAGCAGGCAGTTGTTGGCACAACCCATGCAGCGACGGGTACCATGTTGCTGGTTAAGACCAGCCAGCTCACAGGGGCCGAGCAGGGTCGATTGAGCTGGAGCAGAACCTGATCTCTTTGCAGCCAATACCTCGTCTCGCGCCAACAGCGCAGCACCATAGGCACCCATCAGGTTGGCGATGCTGGGCCGAGTCACCTCGCAACCACACTCCAATTCAAAGGCACGCAACACCGCGTCAGACATGAATGTTCCACCTTGAACAACCATATGCTTACCCAGTTGCTCTGCGCTTGTGTAGCCGATTACCTTGTATAACGCGTTTCGCACCACACTATAGGCAAGACCAGCAGCGATATCTGCCGCCGGAATACCTTGTTTTTGCGCGTGTCTGACCCGCGAGGTCATGAATACCGTGCAGCGCGTGCCCAAGTCAACTGGCTGCTTGGCTTGTAACGCCACATCGGAGAAGCTCCACTGCGTGTAACCCAGAGAGCGCGAGAAGCCCTCAATCAGGGCACCGCAGCCCGAACTGCAGGCTTCATTGAGTATCACATCATCGATGACACCATCACGGATACGCAGGCATTTGATATCTTGCCCACCTATGTCCAACACAAAATCGACTTTTGGATTCAACTCGCGCGCGGCACGCAGATGCGCGATAGTCTCAACTTCACCTGAATCGGCAGTGAAGGCCACTTTCAATAACTGCTCCCCGTAACCGGTAACTTTCGTATGCCGTATCGTCACCAATAAACTGCCATCATACTCTCGAGGCAAGCTGCGATATAGCCCCTCGAGCATCTCACTTAAGGTGCTGATGACACTGCCGCGACTCTTCTCATAGTCTGAATAGAGTAATTCGCCCTCACTGCCCACCAATACCAGTTTACAGGTAGTCGAACCGGCATCGATGCCCAAGAAGACATCGCCGCTGTAGTTCATCAGCTGACTTCTGTTAACCCGATTCCTGTCATGGCGCTGCTTGAAAGCCTGCAGTTCGGCGTCTGTCGAGAAAAGCGGCTCCAAACGCTCACTACCGCCATCCTCCTGCTCTGGCGCCACTTTGAGACGCTGCTCGAGTTCGCTGAGCGCAATAGTCTCCTGGCTCAACGTATTACTGAGCAGCGCGGCACCCATGGCGACGAACAGGTGCGCGTCAGGTGGTTTAATGGTCTGAGCATGTGTCAATCCCAATGTTTTACGAAAACGCGATACCAGCTCTGAGTAGACCTGCAGCGGGCCGCCAAGAAAGACCACGGTACCCTTGATGGGACGCCCACAGGAGAGGCCGGCAACAGTCTGGGTCACGACAGCTTGGAGGATAGAGGCTGCGATATCGCTCTTCTTCGCTCCCTCATTGAGTAACGGGCGCACGTCGGTCTGCGCAAACACCGCGCAGCGTGAGGCAATGGGATAGATTGTACTGAAGCCCAACGCCAGAGAATTCAGTTCTTGGGCACGCACACCCAAGGTACCGCACATCAGGTCGATGAATCCACCCGTACCTCCGGCACAGCTGCCATTCATGCGCTGCTCAACACCATCAGTAAGATAGATGATCTTGGCATCCTCACCGCCCAGCTCAATGGCGACATCTGCCTGAGGGTACAACTGACCAATGGCGTACTTGGTCGCGATGACTTCCTGGACAAAGGGCAAATCAAGGATATCCGCGATACGCATACCGGCTGAGCCGGTCACAGTCACAACGGCCTCAACATCACCAAGTCGCCAGATGCCGTCATGCAACAACTCAAGCATCGTTGAACGGATATCAGATTTGTGTAATCGATACTGCGAGAAGACCGTCTTGCCCTCATGGTCAAGGAGGACCAGCTTGATGGTCTTCGAGCCCGCATCTATCCCCAAACGATACGTCATAGGCGACTTTCTCTCCATCCACACCGGGTATGGGAATCTTGAGTCATCCCACACCAAGTTCAATTATAATTGTTGCATAGACCTCATTTGCAAACTGAAAGGTAATCGATGA
>JAAYYH010000180.1 GCA_012515495.1 Coriobacteriaceae bacterium
GCCAGAAGCTGATCGTTCATACCCTCAAGTTTGGATTTGGTGTTTTCGAGTGATTGATTCGCATCGTTGACCGCCGCTAGTTGATCGTAGATGCCAAACTTCACAAAGGCGATGACAAGCAACCCGATCAGTATCGCCGGTAAGACCACTCTTGAGAAACTGTTCTCGTTAACCTCTTTTTTTACGAGGTTCATCGTAGTTTTTGTTGGATACTTATTTGCTTTCTTCGCAATTGGCATGTTCAGATTCATGGTTGTTCTCACAATCCCATTGCCATGGCCAAGGCCAGAGTGCAAGCTGCCAGAGAATCGGAACCCGCAACACTCGGTGGCGCCAACGTGTCTATACTGTATGTTTTTTTGTCTGTCTGCTTATCTATAGTGTCAGTAAGCTGTGAGCACTCTGCTCCGCTGCCACAAAAATAGATATCTTGAAGATTGCTGTCTGGGTTGCTGAAATTGTAGAAGTTGATGACTTTCATGATCTCTACGGAGATTCGATTGTATACTGCCATGCTCTCCGGCAACGATAGAACGTCTTCGTAATTCGATTGAACATAGGAATTTGCAATAAAGGGATCGATATTCTTGACCTTTGCCACAGCAGTATCGATATCATGACAGCCGAACTCAAGGACTTTCGACGCAACGTGTGTGCTGCCTTTGTAGATATCGATACAGGTAATGAGATTGCCGATGTTGATGATGCAGAACTCTTGATTAAAACATAGTGGATTCCTGTTTATATAGTCTTTGAGTAGACTGACATAGGCCATTTCACGGGGCAACACAACCTTTAATTTCAAGCCAGCCCTTCTGAGAATACCCGCATACTCACTGATTGTCGATTTGGGTACCGCCGCTGCGAAGAGCTCGATCTTCTCGGGGACACCCGCATCATTATATATAGTCTCCTTAACGGCATAATCATAGAAATATGACTTCGCATCGCCAGAGATGTAATCGCGGAACTCATAGGGAAGATTGAGCTCCAATTGATCCTCTGTCATTGCCGGAAGACTGACATGGCGAAAGAAGCTGAAAGAGTCGGGCAGAACCAATGCGCAAGCAGACGCGTTTATATGGTGCTCCTGCTTAACTTTTTTTATAAAGCGCGACATTGCCTGATGATCAATGATTACTCCATCGTTCACCAGGTTCCTGGGTAAGCGAGCAGAGACCAATCGAGCCTCACCTTTTTTGTAGAGAGCCATCTTTAGATGGCCGTTCCCGATGTCTATACCCGCGACGTTGGCAGACATATGCCTTCCCTTCAGCGTGATAGAAATAATTGACACACACAATATCACTTATAACAACAATATTATATGAAATACCTGCTCAAAGCCCCACTGTCAAGCCAACATATTTAAAATAATCCCAGATACCATGAGACAATCTCAGCCCCGATAACCATTGAGAGCAAAGATGCTGCTGCTATTGAAGGTCCAAAAGGCAGTGGCTTGCCGCCTTCGATCTTCCCCCGCATAGAAATAACTGAGAATATGATTCCCAAAACGCAGGCAGCTACCAGGATAAAGATGTTAATTTGCCAGTCAAAGTACATGCCTACCATGAAGAACAGTTTGATGTCTCCACCACCCATAGTGTCTTTCTTCATCACCTTGTCCGCAATTAGAACAATAATTAAAAGCGGTAAGGAAATGGAGAGTCCGCCGATAACCACTCGCAGCAGTCCATCGAGGATATCGCCTGAGAACAGCACGAAGATTAGCTTGAGGACAATACCAATGATAATCAGCGAGTTTGGGATGATGCCGTCTTCAAGATCGGTAAGTGTAACGCATATCAAGATACTCGCAAGTGCCAGCATCTCAAGTGCTAACAGTGTGACACCAAATTTTAAAACGATGATGATAAAGATTGTTGCCGTGAGTACCTCCACGACGATATAGCGTTTAGGAATCTTCTCATCACAATAACGACAATGGCCCCCAGAGGCAATCCAGCTGAAGACTGGAACCAGATCCTTCGCGGCAAGTTCATGACCACATGAAGTGCAATGAGACCTGCCTTTGAGCACTGATTCGTTGTGCGTCATGCGCCATGCTGCGCAATTAAGGAAGCTGCCCATGCATAATCCCAGCAGAGCGGTGATGAAGAGAGCATAGACTGTAATGGCCATTGATCCGAAGAACACGCGTAGCTCCGATTGCCATAGAGGCGTTGATTAAAAAGACAGTCTAGGGAGAGAGCTGCAACCCATCAACTCTCTCCCCGATACTTACGGGTTGTAGATCTTCACTTCCTCGGGGCTAGCACCCGAGGAGCGCTCTGGTAGTTAGTCGCCGACCGGAACCCAATCGACAGTGACCACATCACCGCTGACGGTAAACTGAAGAACCTCGCCTTTGTTATCTGCGCTCTGGCCATAACCAGTAGCCGGAGCGGTTGGCGAGAGTGTTCCGGCCGCAGCATCAAAGTAATCCCCATTTGGATTATCATCAGTTAAAAATGTTGCAACGGCC
>JAAYYH010000181.1 GCA_012515495.1 Coriobacteriaceae bacterium
ACACAGGAGCGATGACCTCATTGATCAGATCGCTACGCAATTGTCTTTCGACATCAACGTCCTCGTCGTGTTGGGTGGAGATGAGGATCTTCTCAACGCTCTGTGGGCGACCATCACAGTAGCGGACACTGACTTGTGTCTTCCCATCTGGTCGCAAATATGGCAACAGACCACTCTTCCGCACATCGGCCAGACGCTCTGCCAGACGATGCGCCAAAAATATCGGTAATGGCATTAGGGTCGGCGTCTCATTACAGGCATATCCGAACATCATACCCTGGTCACCTGCACCCATATGTTCAAAGGGGTCATCTGCCGCCTGGCTATGCTGGACCTCATATGATTCATCAACACCTCTGGCGATGTCACTGCTCTGCTCATGGACCGCATTGACGATTCCAACTGAGACGCTTTGGAAACCTGTGCCAGGATTGTTATAGCCGATATCATTGATTACGCCGCGAACGATCTTATCGAAATCTACGTAGGCTTGTGTGCGTATCTCTCCCGCTAACACCACCAGACCTTCGGTTACCAAAGTCTCACAGGCTACGCGCACCTTCGAGCGATCAGCGCGTTCGCCGGTTGAGGATAGGTAACCCTGCGCCTCCAGCTCCGCTTCACGTGTGAGAATGGCATCGAGTATGGCGTCAGATATCTGATCGCAGACCTTATCCGGATGACCTTCGGTTACGCTCTCTGAGGTAAAGAGGTATTCGCCTATCAAGCCTGTTGCCATATCGGTACGCGGTTTTTGTCCATTCATCGTAGCTCCTTTGTTCTTACACAAAAAAATCCCCTGCATACAGGGGATTCTGTGAGCCGATAAGCACTGCACCGTTCCCCCATCTTCCGGGGATTCAGACAACAGGCACGAACCTACTCGTCATTATCCCTGCCAAGAATTGGCACCATGCAACGGTGTGGTTGCTGGTTGCCGGGGGTTCATAGGGCTTGGTCCCTCCACCCGCTGTGACTTGGCATCCGCACAAAATCGTAGGATCTCCCTGCCACCTCTCGATGAGTGCTATCAGCATAACGCATCGATTTGGCAAGTGAAAGCTAATTCTCGCCAAACCCCAGTCTAGATGGCCTGAGCGTTGGTAACAGTCACCACGGCTCTTGTCCCAATCGGTTGGTTAGCTTCTAACGTGATAGTCATACCGTGTCTCAGGGCGATCTCCTTTGCGATAGACAATCCCAGACCGCTACCGGATTTGTTCTCCTCAGAAAGTTGTTTGTGGAAACGCTCGAACACGAACGGCAGCTCCTCTTCGGCGATACCGCAACCCTGATCGCTGATGGCTACACGCGAACCATGATCATCTGCAACCATCTCAACAGTGATCCGAGAGCCAGCTGGCGAGAATTTTATAGCGTTGTCCAGCAAGATCAGGAAAAGTTGACTTAATCGGACATAATCGCCCTGTATGTTAACCCCATCCTTGGCAAATGTCATCGTCACCTCGATGTCCTTGCCCACTGCTACCTGTCTGATCCCTCGGATAACATCCTCAAGCACATCGTTGATGCTGACCTCCGCCATCTGGATATCGAAATCGGGATTCTGCAGACGCGAGAGATCCAACAGATCACTGACCAGACGCTCCAAGTGGCTACTCTCAAGCAGCATCTGCTGATGGTATCGAGCGAGTCTGTCCGGATCGTCTACCAAGCCATCACGAATCGCCTCAAGCGAACCTTTGATGACGGTTACCGGTGTGCGGAGCTCGTGCGATACATTAGCAACGAAATCACGCCGCAGTTGCTCCAACTTCGCCTGCTCATGCGATGCCAGCTCAAGTCTGTTCGTCATCTCATCGAGCGCCAGAGCCAGTTCGCCGATCTCGTCATCCTGCCTGATACCGGTTCTCGCTTGGTAGCCGCCCTCACTCACTTGCAGGGCAACCAACTTCATCTTCTCCAGAGGTTCAGTGAATCGCCCCGCGAATAATCGTGCGACCACCAAAGAGACGATGACACCGACGATCAGACATATCAACAGGATTATCAAACCGCTATTAGTCGCCGATGCGCTGAGACCTATTTGCTCATGTAACAGCACAACACCCGCTACATCGCCATTCGCCAATAGTATCGGTGCGGCAGCTGTGATGGTTGGTGTGCCCAATACATCGCCGAAACTTTCACTTATCACCTGCTCTCCATCCAAAGCTCGCAAGATCACCGACTCCGCTCCCGCCGGTAAATCCTTATAGGCGATGTTGAGTTGCCCATGGCCGATGGTGATTTGATTAAGGCTCGGATCGACAATCCAGATATCTCCGACAGTAGCCGCATCCATCAACTTCAGGTAAGAGCCATATCCCTGACCCCCACCGGCATTGGAGCCACCGCTATTGGAGCCAGTGCTGTTCGCTCCTCCCGCACCCATACCCCCACTACCTGACGCACCTGATCCTGCTGCTTCCAAACCACTTTTTGAACTGACTTCAATGGTGCCTCCAGAACCATTGTCAGTACCGGAACTGGCTGTTGCACCCGAACTACCACCAACACCTTGTCCAATTGCTGCGCCTGAACTGCCACCAACGCCTGATCCAGCTGCTGCGCCCGAACCATTCCCACTTCCATTCCCCTGAGTTCTACTCTGGGCTGCGCTCGAACTGATACTGTCGGATCCGGTATCAGTATCTGGAATTGGTGTAGTGGAACTGATATCAGATTCTTGCGAAGAAGCATCAGTGTCACTGGTGTCCCCTGATCCCTCGAAGTATCCTGACATTGATTCAGCGATACTCACTGCTCTGGCTTCGAGATCCTCTTTATGAGCTTGCGTGTTGTATTCAGAGAAGAGTAAATAAAATGACAGCCCGATGACTACTGAGAACACCAGAAACGAGCAAAGGAAATACAGCAGCAACCGCGAGCGGATCCTATTCTTCATTGTAAGACCTCAAACTTGTATCCCACTCCCCAGATAGTCTTAATCTCCCAACCTGGGTGATCGCTCGCATCCAGCTTCGCTCTCAGCCTCTTAATATGTGAGTCGACAGTGCGCATATCACCGTAATAATCAAAGCCCCAAATGCTATTAAGCAAATTCTCTCTGGTGAACACCTTGTTCTTATTTGTGATAAGCAACCAGAGCAACTCGGTTTCCTTCTTTGTCAGCGCTATATTCGTCGTACCAATTGTCGTTGAGTACTCGTCCAGGTTCACTGTCAGATCCTGATAAGTGGAAACGTGTATTGAGGACTCGTCATCTCTGACTATCCGTCTGAGGATCGCACGCACGCGAGCCATTATCTCGGCAGGTGAAGATGGCTTGACCACGTAGTCATCAGCACCGATATCCAACCCCATGATGCGCTCAAAATCCTCACCGCGCGCAGTGATCATGATTATCGGTACGTTACTGAAAGAGCGAATCTGCCTGCAAGCTTCAAATCCATCCATAATGGGCATCATCACATCCAGCAAGACGATATCTGGGTGATGTTCCTTGACCGAGCCGACAGCGTCACTGCCATTATAAGCCTCGAGGACTTTAAAACCCTCTTTGGCGGCGTAGTCTGAGAGCATCGCAACGATCTGCTTGTTGTCATCGACAATGAGCATCTTCTGCATGGCATCCTCCTTAATCCAATACTATACAGATCAGCTATGACAAATCTGTGTCAAGGATAGAGGAACATGTCATATAAAAGAACGCACTAAGACAAACTTCTGCCATAAATGACCCTTATTCTGGCTACAGGGCAAGAAAAGAGATGGTAGCGAGCAGACCTCGTACGTGTGTGGATACGAAAGACTCACATGTGACCATCTTAAGAAGACTTGATGAGAAAGGAAGGTGCACAAAATGAAGACACTGGTTATCCGGCAGAAGCGACTCATCATAGCACTTGGTTGTGCGTTGATGATGTTAGTGGCTCTGCCAACCATCGCTTTTGCGGCAGTGCCATCGACCAATGCAGCCCAGATTGTCGCCGAACTGACAGGACGTGATGTCGATTCGATTATTGACGAACGAGTCAACGCCGGAAAGGCGTACGGCACAATAGCTGACGAAGCTGGCGTTCTTGAACAATTCAAGAACAGGGTACTTGAGCTCAGGCAAGAAGCGATTGCCGCTCGCGTTGCAGCCGGAACGATGACTCAGGAGCAGGCCAATAACAGGTTGGAGCTCTTGCAGCAGAGGCGTGATCTTTGCGACGGAACTGCCGCGGGCTATATGGCAGCAGAACGCGGTACTGGTCTTGGCTTGGGAGCAGGTGCTGGTGATTGCACCGGTTTAGCTAATGGTGCTGTTGCTGGTACTGGCAACGGATCAGGTGCTGGCACTGGCGGAGGTTTTGGTGCAACCGATAACCCCACTCCAGGAACCTGCACGGGAACGGGTCTGGGCACCGGAACTCCGGGCGGACAAGGTAATGGCAACGCAGCTCGCGGTCGCTGATATCTAATCAATTACTACGGCTAGGGCATAAACTGACAGGGCGCATCGACATGGTGCGCCCTGTCAGTTTATGCAGTTATCTTCAATTCGCGATAATCGCGTAAGACGTTTTATCAGCGATATCTTTCTTGCGTGCTCAGAGGCTGAGGAAGAAGACTCCCTGACATCGCTTCAGAGAAACCTCCTGATTCCTACTGTTCATTTCTGTAAGCTTCCATTACAATATTGAACGTCAAAAAAATGCCCAGTAAGAAATGGAAGCTTACATGCTCACAGAAACAGAATTCGCAGTTCTCAATGAACTGCGTAAGAACCCCGCTGAGTCACAACGGGGTTTAGCACAAGCTACAGACCTCTCAGTCGGAACAATAAACTCAACAATCAAACGTTTTCTACAATTAGGGTACGTTGATGGCCTCGCCATCACAGAACAAGGGCTCACAGCACTCGAACCCTATCGAGTGAAGAACGCGATAGTCATGGCAGCCGGTATGTCCACTCGTTTTGCTCCAATATCGTATGAGAAACCCAAAGGATTGTTGGAGGTTCGTGGAGAACTGCTGATAGAGCGTGTGATCAGGCAGTTGCAGGAAGCGGGTATTACTGATATCACCGTTGTCGTTGGCTATAAGATGGAGCAGTTCCTCTTCCTCGAAGATAAGATGAACGTGAAAATTGCTATCAATACACATTATGATGAGCGCAATAATCACTCAACACTGAAGATCGTCGAGGATCAGCTTGATAACACCTATATCTGCTGTTCGGATAATTACTATACAGAAAATGTCTTTGAACCTTATGTTTATCAGGCATATTATGCTGCTGTCTGGCATGATGGCCCTACTGATGAATGGGGTATCTACACATCAGCCCGTGGTCGCATCAGCAAAACTGGACCAGGCTGTGCAGACGCTTGGATCATGTATGGTCAAGCCTATTATGATAGAGAATTCTCCAAGAAGTTCGTCAAGATCCTGAACGAAGTCTATGACAGACCGGAGACTAAGTCGAAACTCTGGGAAGAGATCTACGCTGATCATATCAAAGAGCTGGATATGTACATTCGCGAATACCCATCGGGAATCATCTATGAATTCGATTCACTGGATGAGCTAAGGTCATTCGAACCGGATTTCATTACAAACATCGACTCAAGCATCCTGGACAATATCTGCTCGACACTTAACGTCGAACGAGAAGCCCTAACCAATTTCTCCCCCATCATCGAGGGATTGAGCAATCTCTCGTTTTGCTTTGAGGCTGCAGGTCGCAAGTATGTCTATCGTCATCCCGGGATCGCGACACAAGGTATCCTGAACAGATGTGCGGAAGCCGACGCCGAAAAAATCGCTTTTGAGCTTGGTTTGGACAAGACCTTCATCCATCTGGATCCCGATACAGGCTGGAAGCTTTCACACTATGTCGATGTCACCGAGCATTTCGATTACCATAATCCCAGGCATGTAAAACAGAGTCTCGACCTCATCAGACAGCTGCACACATCGGGCAAGTGCATCGACAATCGTTTTGACATCTTCGCAGAGACAGCCAAGATCAAGGAACGGTTGTTGGGCGGCGGTCAGGCGGGCGCGCAGAAACGACTCGATTTCCCCGATTTCGCGGAACTGGATTCACGGGCGGCAAAATTGTATCAGTACTGCCAGGCTGACGGCATTAAGCCAGTGCTTTGCCATAACGACTTCTATGATCCCAACATCCTGGTGGAAGGTGAGTCGATGTACCTTATCGACTGGGAATACTCAGGAATGAGCGACTACGCCTGTGATGTTGGTGTCTTCATCGGTTGTTCGGATTACACATTCGAAGAGGCGTTAGAGGTAATCAATCTCTACTTTGAAAGGGAACCCTCTGCATCAGAACTGCGGCACTGCATCGCTTATGTCTCATTGGCAAGCTATTACTGGTTCGTCTGGGCACTTTATAAAGAAGCCTGCAATGAACCAGTGGGCGAATATCTTTATCTCTGGTATCGATTCGCGAAAGAATATGGAGAGCGCGCTCTTCAACTCTACGAAATAGGAGAAAACTGATGGAAGTAATCGGCACTGCGGTTGTCTACCTGATAATGATCTGCGCGGTGATCGGCGCCGTAGCATCTGTTATCAATCCAGAAAG
>JAAYYH010000022.1 GCA_012515495.1 Coriobacteriaceae bacterium
GATTTCAAGAGAGTCCGCCCCTTGATCAAGGAGTATCAAAAGGGTGGAAGTGGCGCGAAGAAAAGCCCAAAACAGCTCAAGCATGAACAGGAGTCCGCGCAACGTGCTGCCGAGCTCGAAGCAGCTCGAAAGGCAGCAAAGCAGGCCAAGCGCAAGTCGTTCCTTGGGCGTGGTAAGAAAGACTCGGATTCTTAAACAGGCAATGATTAGAGCGAAGGTGGTCAAGTGAAGCAGTACAAGATCTTTGTGACTGGCAAGCAGGGGATCTTTGACCCGGCTGGCGAGACAGCTAGACATGCTCTGGATAATCTCGGTTATATCGGCATCGAGAATCTGCGGATAGATAAATACATCCAACTAGATACCAGTGATACTGTTACTGCTGAGATGGTGAAGGAGATGTGCGAGAAGTTGCTGGCTAATCCGGTCATCGAGGATTTCCTTATCGAGGAAACAGTTATGACGGTTGCTGAAGAGGCTGCTGAGCAGACCAAAGCAGAGGCAGATGAGTAGAGTGGAAGACTTGCGTTTTGGGGTGGTGACCTTCCCTGGCTCCAACTGCGAGCAGGACGCGGTACATGCCTTGCGTCATCTTGGTTATCAAGCCGACTACATCTGGCATCAGGATACAGATTTGAACGGATTTGACGCAGTGGTGTTGCCTGGTGGATTCTCTTACGGAGACTACCTGCGTTGCGGCGCTGTCGCCCGCTTCTCTCCCGTGATGGCTGAGGTTGTCGGCTACGCTGAGTCAGGACGTCCGGTGATAGGCATATGCAATGGTTTTCAGGTATTGACTGAGGCACATCTGCTACCTGGCGCGTTGATTCGCAACAAGGGGCTCAAATTCCTGTGCCAGAACGTTCATCTACGGGTGGAGGAGAGCGTTTGTAAGTGGGTGGACCTACCTGCTGGCACTGTTCTCGATATCCCTATCAGCCATAACGAGGGCAACTATATCTGCGATGAGGAAACACTGGCTGGATTGCAGGAAAATGCCCAGATCGTACTACGATACTGTGAGCCCGATGGCAGCAGGCTGTCAGGTGGTTCGGCACCCAATGGCGCGTTAGATGATATCGCCGGTATCTGCAATCAACGCGGTAATGTCTTTGGCTTGATGCCGCATCCCGAGAGAGTGACCGACGGAGTCAGTGGCTCGAAAGCCGGGTCGGTAGTCTTCACCGCAATAGCCACATATGCGCGGGAGGTGGCTGGAAGATGACAGAGGAGACGCGCATTCCCGCAGCGATCGCGGATAGCATTGAGACTCTTGATCCTGAGCTGGCTGCTCAGGTGGCCGTACAGCTTGGGCTGACTCTTGATGAGTATCAGGGAGTCATCGCCGTGCAGGGCAGGGTGCCATCACTTACCGAACTCTATATCTACTCCCTGATGTGGAGTGAGCACTGTTCGTACAAGCATTCCAAGAAGCAGTTGCGTAACTTCAGTAGCGAAGGCGAGCATGTTTTACAAGGTCCGGGTGAGAATGCTGGCGTCATCAGTGTTGGCGATGGTTGGGCAGTGGCCTTCAAGATGGAAAGTCACAACCATCCCAGTGCCATCGAGCCCTATGAGGGAGCTGCTACCGGTGTTGGCGGTATCATCCGCGATATCTTCACTATGGGCGCACGCCCCATTGCCTGTATGGATTCACTGCGTTTTGGCACCTTGGACAAGCCACGTCAACGCTATCTCTTCGACGGAGCGGTAGCTGGTATCGGTAGCTATGGGAACTGTCTGGGTGTACCCACAGTGGGCGGTGAAGTCTACTTCGAGGAAGCCTACGAAGGCAATTGCCTGATCAATGCCTTTGCCATTGGCCTGATGCGCGAGGAGCATCTTACTCGAGCCGTAGGCAGTGGTCCCGGAAACTTGGTGGTACTGATAGGCTCCAGTACCGGTCGTGATGGTATCGGTGGTGCCAGTGTATTGGCTAGCCAGGAGTTCGATGAGGCGGCCGAGAACAAGCGACCCGCGGTGCAGGTAGGCGACCCCTTTGAAGAGAAACTGCTGATTGAGGTCTGCCTGGAGTTGCTTAAGCGTGGTCTGTTTGTCGCGCTCGGCGATCTTGGCGCGGCTGGCCTTACCAGCTCTGCTAGCGAGATGGCTAGTAGGGGCGGCGTGGGCATTGACATCGATGTGCGCAAGGTTCCTCAACGAGAGACTGCCATGCAGCCCTTTGAGATCATGGTCTCCGAGTCGCAGGAGCGGATGCTCGCTGTGGTCAAGCCCAAGGACTTTGCTGCTGTTGAAGAGGTCTGCAAGCGTTGGAGTGTAGCTTGTACGGCCATTGGTACCATAACCGATACTGGGCGTTTTGTAGTACGTGATTCCAGTTTGCCTGTTGGCAGTGACATTGTTGCCGATATGCCGGCAGAGATGTTAGCAACCAGTGCTCCAGAATACGACCCGCCGATGGCTCGTCCAGCTTATCTGGACGAATTACAGCAGGCCGATCTCAGCTGGCTTACCAAAGAGGAAAAAAGCATTGAAACGCTGAATAGCGAGCTGCTCACTCTATTGGGAAGCGCTAACATCTGCTCGCGTGAATGGATCTGGCGACAATATGACCATCAGGTGCAGGCCAACACCGTGCTGTTGCCAGGAGCGGATGCGGCAGTGCTGCGCATCAGCGATACCGGGCGGGGAAGCGCTACAAATCGCGGTATCGCGATGAGCACGGATTGTAACGGTCGTTACTGTTATCTCGATCCTTACGTTGGCGCGCAGATAGCCTTAGCCGAAAGTGCTCGCAACTTGGCTTGCGTTGGTGCTGCCCCTGCCGCAATCACCGATTGTCTAAATTTTGGCAATCCTGAGAAACCTGAAGTCTTCTACACCTTTCATAAGGCGATCATGGGTCTCAGCGATGCCTGCAGGTACTATGGTATCCCGGTGATCAGCGGAAACGTCAGTTTCTATAATGAGAGCTTTGGCAATGCCATCTATCCAACACCGGTCGTGGGTATGGTCGGCATTGTCGATGACATCAGCCAGATAGTCACTGGCGCGTTCAAGCAACAAGGTGACACTATCATACTGGTGGGTCAGACAGAAGACGAGCTAGGCGGCAGTGAATATCTCAAAGTCCTGTATGGTCAGGTTACAGGTAGACCACCGCTGCTTGACCTTGAGCTGGAAGGTGATGTACAGCGAGTGGTGCGCGAAGCCGTGCGCGATGGGCTGCTTCAGAGCGCGCATGATTGCAGCGAAGGCGGTATCGCTATAACGTTGGCTGAGTGTTGCATAGCCGGGGGAATCGGTGCTTTGGTGGACTTGGATGATGAGCTGCCTGCAGTGGCTTCCTTATTCAGTGAAACCCAGAGCAGGATTGTGGTCAGTGTCAGCGAGGAGCAAGTTAGCGAGCTGATAACAAGGCTACAGCAGGCACAGGTGCCGTACAGTGTTATCGGTGAGATCGGTGGCGAAAGCCTGAGCATCGAAGGCAAGCTTGAAGTGCCTATTGCACAGATTGCCTGCACGTTCTCACAATCCTTGGAGAAAATGGTGAAGCAGAGGTAAGTGGCTTCAACACACATGATTCGGCACGTATGGCACGATTAGGTTAGCTCCGCCAACCATTTGTGGAAAACGACTGACAACGCAACAGTAAAAAGGTAGAATAGCTACTGTTTTGACAAGTGGTTGAATCAATGTTCGCGGAAAGTGGGTCACATGAATGACGATCTGAGTATCTTGGAGAAACTCTTTGGGTTCCCGATCCCAGATTTTGCTCTCTGGATTGGTATCGGAGTTATAGTGCTGGTCGTGCTTGCCTTTATCCTCAAAGGTTTCTTCGACGAGATGAAGAAGAAATAGACCATATCGAAGTCTCGATCTCAGGGCTCTCGTATGCTTCGGCATAACGGGAGCGCTTGTGTTTTGTGGAGTCAGAAGGTGCGACAACCATCATGAAAGGGTCAAGGTTCGGTCAGATTTGGCATAACAGAGCGCCGATTATCTTAATGGTCATCGGTGTTCTCTGCCTTGTAGTGGCGTTGGTTATCGCTGGCTTCAAGGTGTTTGAATACTTGGACGCAAGTGGCAGATATCAGCAAATCGAGGAGCTGGCTGGCATCGATACTGATACCCAACAAAGCATCAAGGTCATTGAGGAAGAACTGCTGGGATTGGATGTTGACTGGGAAGCTTTACGGGCCATCAATCCCGACGTTGTGGCTTGGATAGTGATTCCGGAGACAAAGATCAATTATCCGATAGTGCAAGCTGATGACAACGAGTACTATCTTGACCATCTGTTCGACCGCAGTAGCAGCAAGGTCGGAGCAATCTTTCTCGATGTCGATAGCTCGGTCTTGCTTGATGGGAAGAATAACATCATCTATGGCCACAATATGAACGACGGATCGATGTTTGCTGATATCACCAGATATGTGGACTCAGACTTCTTCGACAAGCATCGAACCATCTATATCGCGACTCCGAATATGAACTATGAGCTTCAAGCAGAGTTCGCTTTTGTTTGCGATGCGGGCGCAGAGATTGCCCAGTTCGATTTCGCGGATCATGAACAGTTCTCAAGCTTCGTCACGGGATTCTTGGCAGAAGCGTCAGTCTCTCGTGTTGAAGATGTCAATCAGATCGACCAGTTGTTCTGCCTGGCAACCTGCAGCTATCAATACTATGATGCTCGCACGATACTTTGTGCGTCAGTTGTTAAGAGCTATGAACCCACGTAGGTCGTCTGCGCAGGTCATAGTGCTTTTCAACGCGAAATGCTTTAAGCTGACAAAAAGACAGCGTTTCGGTGAAGTCCAGATAAACCAAAGATGTGGAGAGTCAATTGATGGAAGAGCGATCAACAGTAATTGGGGCTGGCCGAGAGCTTCTAGAATCAACGAATACCAGTTCGTTTGCTGAAACCCTGTCAAGTCATCCCGACCATCCCGAGGAAGCCTGTGCTGTATTTGGCATCTATGCGCCCAATGAAGACACTGCTCGCATGACCTATTTTGGCCTGCATGCTCTGCAACATCGAGGTCAGGAGTCCGCTGGAATTGCCGTGGCCGATGGCAGCTCGGTGTTGGTGACCAAGGATCTGGGCCTGGTGACGCAGGTATTCAGTGAATCCTCGCTAGCTTCCTTGACTGGACACATCGCTATCGGCCACGCCCGCTACTCGACCAGCGGCAGCCACTCATCATGGGAATCCGCACAGCCTCACCTTTCAGCAATCGACGATAACATCATTGCCCTGGC
>JAAYYH010000023.1 GCA_012515495.1 Coriobacteriaceae bacterium
AGAGATGGTGCGATAAGAGGTTTGAAGTGTAGGAAAACCAGAGGTTGAAGTTGGCGCAGAGTGCTGTCGATGATAAAAGCGACAAACACGAGACCGCTACCAGCGCCAGCAAGGAATAGATACCATACTACATTGAGAGTGAACATCAACAGCCACTCATCTCTAGAAGCAATGGCGGAGAGCTGGGGATTCGAACCCCAGAACGGATTTTGTCCGTTACTCGCTTAGCAGGCGAGCACCTTCGGCCTCTCGGTCAGCTCTCCGCGCGTCCTTCAGTGTCATATTCAAAAAAGGATGTCTGGAAATGATACCCTGACCACCACTCAAGGTAAAGAGGCTGAATCCCCGATGGCCGGTAAAATTGATATTCTATCAATCACATTATTACAAACCTTACAAAGAGTTCCACAAAGCATATTTATGTGATAGAATCACTCGCAATTAGACAAACTTGTTTTAGATCCAAACGATCTGACACTAAAAACCAAATGATTACAAAGAGCAAGAAGATTCTCTCGCGGTTACCTCCTAAGTCCAGGAGCTGGACCACTTGGAAGAGAACAAGGAACGGAGCGACTATGAAAGTCACACGAAGAACAGATTATGCCGTGCACCTGCTGGTTGAACTTGCCAAAAAAGCAGATCAACCTCAGGGTTTGCGCAGTTTAGCAGAGAAACACAATGTGACCTATGCTTTTGCCCGCACCGTTCAGTGTGGCCTTCTGGCAGCGGGTATCATCAAGACTACGCGTGGCATCAACGGTGGCATCACTCTTGCGCGACCGCTGAAGGATGTAACCTTGCTGGAAGTCTTTGAGGCAGCTCAAGGTTCTTTGGAAGATACATTCTCAAGCGGTGAAGCTTCCTGGTGTAATTGTCACAAGGAAGCTTGTCCGACAGATGAGAGCTGGGAAGGCGTCAGGGCGCTTCTTCACAGTCATCTCTCAGGAATCACTATTCAAAGCATATTTGACAATCACGCCTGATCGACGAGTTCTGCGTCAGGCGCGTTCTTCTTAACACTCTCGATACCGTTCAGGCAACTCTGAAGTGTTTTATAGCCTTCGCTGGTAGCGATGATCTGACCATTTTTGGCTTTGAGCCTAAAGCGGAATTCGCCGGCCTTATCGGTATAAACTTCAAATTTCGGATTCTTCTCGGTAACGAAATCCTCTTTCGTCTGGTCTTCGACCATAGCCAGTGGAGCGTTCACGCGCACACTTTCGGTGCCCTTGAGACAGGCATCTTTGGAGGCGTATATCTCGGACGTAGCAATGACCTCTCCGTTTCCAGCTTTAAGATCGAACTTGGTGCCGGTTGCTGTTTGGCGTATAGCGAACTTACCCATGATAACCTCCTGATACGTTGGAAATCTATGTGTTACCTGATAAGGAGCACAACGCGATTATACAATCGCAAGACAGAAAAAGATATGAATTCACTATTGCAGAAACAGCATTTCTTCAATAGCGGATAAATCTCTGGAAGTTGATGAATCAAGCAGATCCAAGTAAGCATACAGACAGGAACAGAGGCTGGTGATGAAGAGCCCATGGAAGTGCTAGCTTGACAATACAATAGTCTGACAATACCATGAATGAACCACAGGGCATTCAGAAACTGGCATTGATATGACGAGGCAGATAGATAGTGGGAGCAAAAGGGGAGCTCAGACAAAAGGCCTATGTTTTTGCAGCAGCGCTGTTGATTACAGCCTTACTAAGCTTTCCCGTCACCTCAGCCGTTAGTATGGAGCTACTCACGGACAACACCAGCCAGGTCGCGCATCGTCACAGCGCAGCCGATGAGGAGTCCCGACTGCATACCCTCTACGTTCCCGATGACTTTGCTCCAACCCCAGAAAACGTTGTATCCAAGACGAAGAGGCCGTATTCACCAGAGGTGAGCACTGCCTGTGCTGGCGTCTTCGTGGTAATTGTCGTTGGATTGCTGGTTACCATCCTCCTGCCACTGGTGTGCTTCAACGCGCGACTGGTGGAGTCTGATTCTTCCGAACTCTATTATAGCGAGACGAGGAGGGGAAGGACGATCAAGTGTTATTTTCTGAACACAAGTTGGTCGGGTGTTTGTACCATCAGACTTCCTGACCACATCGATCCCTTTTCAACTCAGCATAAGTACTCGGTTGTGCGCAGGACGAGATTATGGGGAGGCACAGATAACCTGGTCGTCGTCTGGCGTAATCTGATCATCTATGAGTGCGTAATCCGCAATATCTGTGACATCAGGATAGAGGAGATGCTATCCGAATCCGTTAAGGTGGTAGTGGCAGACATCCTGGACGAGCAGGAAGCCGATGCCGTCTCAAATCAAAACGGAATCAGGACTTTGCCATGAATCGCTGTGCCAGTCCTCGTCAGATAGACCACCTTGGGCTATTGCCTCAACCGCTAAGCTGGCATAACGCGCAGTTGCTTCTGCGGCTACTGTACCGTCCTCCAACAGCAGCTCACCACTGCCATCAAAGATCCGATTGGTACGTTTATCAACTCGGCCAAGGACTCTAAGCGGTACACCCAGGGGAACGGGTTTGCGAAAACGGACATTCAGCTCCATGGTGACGCCCCAGATCTCAGGATGGTCGTTTTGTACGGCGCGACCGATAACCTCATCGAGAATGGCGCTGATGATGCCACCATGTACTCTGCCAGGATAGCTCTGGTGTTCTTCGGTGGTACAGAAATCCGCGCAGATGCTGCCGTCTTCAAGATTGTAGAAGTGGGCATGCAGACCAAGTCGATTCTTATCTCCGCAAACCAGGCACATGGAGGCGACGTTTTGTTGGCTTATGACCCTTTTCTGTTCACGTTCTCGTGCCAAGGCTGCAGCTCCTAACTTGTGTATAATCCTTCTGTTGGCAGATGGTCCAGTGCGAGCTCAAACGATAGCACGATGGAGAGTCTGTTGCGATACTGATGATCAAAGAATACTGACCAACGGAGCCTGAATCATTCAGTTTTCCGGAGTGGCAACTCAAGAGATGGAGAGAAGATGACAGACCAGTTGGAGAATTTATCTGAAGAGGATTTTGGATTCGAGGATATTTATATCGAGGGCGAGCTGAACTCAGAGGACTTATTGGATAAGGTAATCCTCTACGCTTTTGATCAGGCCCAGCAGAAGCTGGAACAAGGTGGGTTCGTAGAGCCTTTCACCATCCTCATTGAAGGTGATAATCTCAAGATCGAAAACCATACTGGCGAAGATGCAGCCGAATGTTTCGAGTCGGCTCGGTTGAGCATCTATGCCATGGATAAGCTGATCAACGCCTATGTGTTCTGCTACGACGGTTACGTGGAGCTGGATGACGAGACCCGTGATGCTCTGATCGTGGAATACGCAAGCAAGGGGGATGAATCCGGAGAAGCCTTGGCGTTGCTATATACGGAGGATGGCGATTCCTTGACGTTCGACGATAACCTCTACAGCCTTGGCGAAGCACCAACATTCTTCGGTTCAAAGAAGATCACTTCAGACCAGTTGGAAGAGGTTTAGAGCTGATTAGTCCGTGTTCTCTGTTTTTTTGCTCCTTAACTGAAAAGCCGAACCAATCGAATGCCGATGTGAAGCAACCCTGACTATGGATGAAACCTCAGATAAATTCAGGTTACTAAAATCCCTGTTGATCTCAGGGACTGACGCTGACATCTTTGAGCAGTATGTCACTTTAGCTGAACGCGCAGAAACCACTTTGTTCGGGGTCCTGGAGCCTGAGTATGTGGTAGTCGATACAGAGACGACAGGCTTCGATCCGCAGACAGACGCTCTGATTGAGATTGCCGCGGCGATCATCTGTGGCCCCGATATCGTCGACCGCTTCTCGACATTTGTAAATCCCAGACGCCCGATTCCTGAGGAGATCACTGATCTGACAGGCATCAGCGACGACGATGTTCGTGCTGCGCCCGATGCCATCACTGCAGTCTCGGCGTTACTGGATTTTGTTGGTGATCGCAAGATCATTGCTCACAACGCTGCGTTTGATAGAGCCTTCATCGTCGCGAACGCACTGTTCAATGGTCCCATGCTCGAAGAGAAGGCGTGGATCGACAGTCTGGAGCTAGCCCGTATTGCCTTGCCCCGTTTCAGGGAGCATAATCTTGCGGCATTGAGTCGTGCTTTTGTCGACATTCACTCAACACATCGCGCTATAGATGATGTCGAGGCACTGTGCAAGGTCTGGCGAGTGCTGTTGGTAGCGCTATCAGATCTACCCTTGGGACTGCCTGGTTTTCTGGCGAAACTCTATCCTCAGGTTACGTGGCCGTTGAGAGATGTGTTGAATCAAATCGCTCAACTGACACCGAATGCGCGATTCTCGTTGAAGGATGTCCGCGAGGCTCGCACGCAGCGTCTGTTGAAGAAGAAAGAAAAAACTGACGCAATCGAGTTGGCAGAAGGCTCTTTGACCCTGAGGCCGGTCTTGCCCGACGAAGTTGAAGCTGCGCTTTCAAGAAGCGGTGCCGCAGGTTCAATGTATGCGCGATATGAGCAACGTGATGAACAGGTGGCTATGGCACTTGAGGTTGCCAAAGCACTGAATACATCGACGCATCGTGCAATAGAAGCTGGGACAGGTGTAGGTAAATCGATGGCATATCTCTTGCCTCAGGCACTATTCGCCCTGCGTAATGGGGTGACTTGTGGAGTTGCCACAAAAACCAATGCTTTACTCGATCAGTTGATGTATCACGAATTACCCC
>JAAYYH010000182.1 GCA_012515495.1 Coriobacteriaceae bacterium
ATATGGCTGCTGGTAGAGCCAGGAGCGTGACCACCGTCGATCTCTCGCAGACCTATCTGAACTGGGCGCAACGCAATCTTGAGCTCAATGGCTTCAAGGGCCAACGCTATCGCTTTGAGCAGGCCGACGTCACCCGCTGGGTGCAGGAGCACAGGCATGATGCCGATAAGTACGGGTTGATCTTCGTGGACCCGCCCACTTTCTCCAACTCCAACCGTATGGGGGAGCGCACTTGGGATGTGCAACGCGACCATGCCGAGCTGCTTATCGCTGTTTCACGTATGCTAACTCCCGATGGTGTTGCGTTATTCTCCTGCAATCTGCGCAACTTCAAACCTGATTTCGAGCTACTTGAAAAGGCACTCGTGAACATTAAGGACATCACTGCGCAGACGATTCCCGAGGACTTCAAGCGTAACCCGAAGATCCACCACTGCTATCTGGTCTCGCGAGGTCAAGTCTGATATCCAACGTAGTATTCAAGCGCTTTTATCGCACAGCGAAGAAGGCAGAAGGTTAACAATGAAGCTCGCCATTCTGATTGTCGCCCATAAAGATGCCAATCTATTGAATCGGTTGGTAGTTCATTTGGCCGAGGATTTTGACGTTTTCGTCCATATTGATAAACGCTCCGATGTAGCGCTGGAAGAAAACGAACGTGTTACCGTATTGAGAGAATATGCAGTTGACTGGGGCCATATCAACTTGATCCTTGCCATGCTTGCTCTCCTGCGATCCGCACATACGCGTGGTTACGATCGATACCTGATCATATCTGGACAAGACATACCCCTTAAGTCCAATGCCCAGATAACTGAGTTCTTCGCCGACAACACGATTGAGTATGTTGACTTCAGAAGACTGCCCTGCGATGGTTGGCCGGATGAAGGTACTCTTGATAGAGTCACGCTCTATTGGCCAGACTCTTTCGGTAAGAACAAATTGGCTCGATTATATCAAGCGGTCAAGAGGCATTTGATGAACGCGCTTCTTGGGCGTCGGCCAATCGACTATGAGTTCCATGGTGGCGCCGTGTGGGTTAATCTCTCGGGAGTATGCGTATCGAAACTCTTCAACTATCTTGATAACAATCCTCATTATATTGAGAGGTTCAGGTTTACAGCTTTAGCGGATGAGATATTCTTTCAAACCGCCTTGCATCAGTTGGGCGATTTGACTATTGTCAGTGATTGTCTGCGCTATATCGACTGGACAGCGGGAGGCAACCATCCCAAGATCCTGGTTATGGACGACTTGCTAAAACTCGAATCGTCTACCGCCCTCTTTGCGCGGAAGTTTGACTCGATGGTGGATGAACAGATTGTCCACGCTGTATATGAAAAGCTTGCTGAGAACCATGGCTGAGTTTTGCTTCCGCTGCTCCGACGGCACGGAGCTACCGGTAACGGTTCGCAGCTCGACGCGTGCGAAGAGTCAACGCCTCACGCTAAACAATCAGGGCCAGTTGGAGGTAGTGTTTCCCAGAAGAATGATGCTTGGGAAATCGCGTGGATTGCCAAATGAGAAGAAGATCAAAGCGATGCGAGGATCGAAGCTCTCAATCGGGAGTGCTAGCGAGACAGAAGCCCCAAGCCCGACGCAAGTCCGATCATTCCTTGAGGCACATCGAATGTGGATCGAACGCGTCGCCAAGCGTACGCAGGCGCAGCGCGAGGCGTATCAGCTGAGTAAGGCCGCCGGTCTTCCCACACATTTGGAGTTCCCACCTAGTAATGAGCTCTGGCTGGTCGAGTACCAGATGACCTCCGCTCAAAAGGTCAGCCTGAAGCGTGACGGGCTTCGGTCGGCCAGCTATGGAC
>JAAYYH010000183.1 GCA_012515495.1 Coriobacteriaceae bacterium
CTTGTTGTTGGTTTGGTGGCAAGTCCGAGGTGGACCCGCTTTATTCAGGGCGAATGCCACGGTTCTGGGGATATTGGGTGTAGGCATGAGCTTCGTGCTCTTATCGGCAGCGTTATTGGCCTGTTTCCGCCTGATGCCCGAATCGCTGCTGACATTCACTCTAACGCTGGTCGCGACGTTCTTTGCGGGATGCCTGACGATTGCGATCATGGAACGGTGGCACTGATAAGCGGGAGAGCGAACCATCGCTTTGAAGAATGGATCTTGCCAGTCTGGTACTCAAAGAAGGAGATGTTGTGGGAGCACTTGATAATCTGGGCGCTGAGATTACGCACCTGCTTGCGGAATTAGCAGGTAAGGACATCTGGGATTTTGGCTGGGGTTCAATCACTACCTACAGTGTCTGGATCGTCATCGTGTTGTTTTTGGTATTCGCGATTATCTGGGTTGTTAAATCCCGTGTTTCGCTTGTTCCCAAAAAGGGTCCTGTAGCCGCCATCGAAGCGACGGTCGAGTACATCAGGCGTGAAGTGGGTTACGGGGTTTTAGGCCACAAGGAAGCAGTGGATAAGCATATGCCCTTCCTGTTCACGGTCTTCTTCTTCATCTTGGCTGCCAATCTTGTTGGTCTGATACCAGGTGCGAAGGCAGCAACGGGAGCTTTCAGCGCAACACTGACACTAGCAGTTGTCAGCTTCGTCTATTTCAATTACTACGGTATCAAGCATTCCGGTCTCGGCCACTATCTGGCTAATATCGCTCCTAAGGGAATCATGCCCGGTTTGAACATCTTGGTTTGGCTGATTGAATTGCTCTCGCTTTTCTTACGCATCATCACACTGTCTGTCCGACTTTTCGCCAACATGTTCGCTGGGCATATCGCACTCGGTGCCTTCGCTATCCTCACCACGCTTTTTGTCACTCCGCTCATCCAAGAGTTCACACTTGCCAATCTTGGCGGTGCTACTCCGGCGATTGGTTGGATGCTCTTGATAGTCCTGATGTACGGCATGGAGCTTCTGGTGGCCTTCATCCAAGCTTATGTCTTCACGCTGCTTTCAGCCGTCTACATCCAGTTGGCGACCAGCGAGCACTAGGAACGGTGTTAGTCCGGGCACCCGCTCGGTAACATAGGTATCTGACCCAACCTGATGGTTAGGGTCGTAACAGAAGACGAACGAGGTTACGGATACCTTGTTCAAGAAGGAGGAATCGTGACAGTTATAGGTTATGGTCTGGCCGTTATCGGAGCTAGCCTCGGCATCGGTCTCGCTGCTTATGGTGCAACCACAGCTACTGCCCGTCAACCCGAGATGCAACCCAAGATCTTCACCACCTTTATCCTAGGTGCTGCATTCGCCGAGGCACTTGGCCTTATCGGCTTCGTACTTGCACTGATGAGCGCCTGACAGTTGGGTTCTGCGGATCATCGTACCGTTTGGCCAACTGGAGGTAGTTATCGTGAAAGTTATTAACGCAGCCAAAAAGAGAGCACTTGCCTGCGCATCGGTAGTAAGTGGATTATGGATCGCGTTGCCGTCTTATGCCTTCGCTTCGGAGGCAGCTGAAGAGGGTGGCTCGGGTGGTTTGGCGCTCTTGATGCCAAATCCTGGTGAGTTCATCCCGATGCTTATCGGCTTCATTGTCATCTGGGTGCTACTGGCTAAATTTGGCTGGCCGATGATCACCGGTATGCTCGACAAGAGGGTTACCACCATCAAGGAATCCTTGGAGAAAGCCGAGTTTGCCAAGGTTGAGAGTGAGCGTCTGCTCGAAGAGCAGAAGGCTCAGCTCGACTCATCGCGTAAACAGGCAGCTGAGATCATCGCTCAAGCCAAGGCTTCGGGTGAGGCAGTCAAGGCAGAGATAACAACCCAGGCGCAGGAGCAGGCTGAAGCCATCATCGTCAAGGCTACAGCTGCCATCGAAGCCGAGAAGAAGGCCGCGATCGCTGAACTTCAGAGCAGTGTCGCCGACCTGTCGATCTCGGTTGCCGGACGTCTGATCGGTCAGGATCTCAGTGACACTGAGCACCGCAAGATAATCGAGCGGTATCTGGCAGAAGCGGGGAGCCTCAATGCCAACTGATCGCGCGCTTGTCCAAAAGGAGTCGATGGTCTACGCTGAGGTGCTATTGGAGGCAGCAAAAGCCTCTGACGTGGTATTTGAACTTGGCGGTCAACTGGAGCAGGTGCTCAAGACTGTCAGGGGCAGCATCGATTTGCGTACCACGTTGTCCGACCATACCATCGATCCGAGCATTCGCTATGCCATCGTCCAAGAAGTATTCGCAGACTATGACCCAGCTTTGCTCAGCGCGTTGCGGGTGATGGTGGAACGAGATGATGTGGCACTACTCTCGAAGGTCAACGAGGCATACAACAACCTCGCGGAAGAAGCGCTTGGTGCTGTGATCATCGATGTCACAACAGTGGTTGAACTGGATGACGCGCTTAGGGATAAGATCGAGACGAAGTATGCCGCCGCATTCAACAAAGACGTGCTATTGCGCGAACACGTTGATCCGAGCATCATTGGCGGCATTATATTGAGTACGCACGGCAGGCGCATAGACGCGAGTGTCATCTCGCAGCTTGAGACCGCACGCGTCGTGCTTTCGACCGTTACTAGCGGAGGTGAAAGGTAAATGGCGGAGATTACCGCTAGCTCGATTGATGCCGTGCTGCGCAAGCAGCTGGATGCCATCAAGACCAGCGTAGAGTCCCGTGAGGTTGGCACCGTTATCCAGGTTGGTGACGGTATTGCCCGCGTCGACGGCCTTAAAGGGGCCATGGCCGGCGAGCTACTAGAGTTCATTGGGGAAGGAGGCAAGACAGTCTACGGTCTTGCTCAGAACCTCGAAGAGGATGAGGTCGGCGCCGTGCTTTTGGGCGATGTGACCTCTATCAAGGAAAACGATCAGGTGCGCACAACGGGACGTATCGTCGAGGTGCCCTCAGGCAAGGAATTCCTCGGTCGCGTCGTCGACCCCCTGGGTCAGCCAATTGATGGCAAAGGGCCTATCAAGGCAGACGGTTATCGTCCGGTTGAGTTCAGGGCACCAGGCGTCATTGAGCGTCAGGGCGTCAATGAGCCTGTGCAGACCGGCATCTTAGCCATCGACTCGATGATTCCCATCGGTCGCGGTCAGCGTGAGTTGATCATCGGGGACCGCCAGACAGGCAAGACGGCTATTGCCGTTGACACCATCATCAACTCCAAAGGCAAGAACCTCATCTGCATCTATGTCGCTATCGGCCAGAAGGCTTCCACGGTAGCGACGGTTGTTGAAACGCTGGAACGCTATGGCGCGATGGAATATACCATCGTAGTCTCAGCGACAGCCTCTGATTCAGCGCCGCTGCAGTACATCGCTCCTATGGCCGGCGCGGCTATCGGTGAGTTCTTCATGTACAACGGTGAGGATGGCAAGCCCGCTTCCCAAGATAATCCCGGTCGTCATGTGCTTTGCATCTACGACGACCTCTCCAAACAGGCAGTCGCCTATCGTCAGATGTCGCTGACCTTGCGTCGTCCTCCTGGACGCGAGGCCTATCCGGGCGACGTCTTCTATCTGCATTCCCGCCTGTTGGAGCGCGCTGTCAAGCTCTCCGACAAGAA
>JAAYYH010000184.1 GCA_012515495.1 Coriobacteriaceae bacterium
TCGCGCCATGGCAGACGCTGGGATCTCCATAGACATGTTTACCCCCATGAATGATCGACTCGTGTTCTCTGTGGCGTCAGAAGCCGCTACACGGGCTCATGAGATACTTAACGACTTTGGTTTCGATGTTGCGGTTCGTGATGATCTGGCAAAAGTGACATTAGTGGGATCGGGAATGCATGGTGTCCCGGGAGTGATGGCAAAAGTCGCTGACTGCTTGAGTAACGCCAGCATCGACATCCTTCAGGTTGCCGACTCTCATGCTACTATCTCGGTGCTCGTCGATAGTCGGGACATGAGATCTGCCGCCCAGACACTTCATTCGACGTTCGGTCTCACTTGATAGACTGCCGGATAGGTATTATCAGGCCAGAACGCTATAATGGCTGGAAAGAAAGTTCTATGGGAAGGAAGACACTATGACTGCGCAACCGAGTTTTGGCAGGTTCATTCCAGCGATGATCACTCCGTTTGATGAGAATCGCGACCTCGACTTGAAACGTGCGCAGGAACTGGCCATCCGTCTACTTGATGGTGGCTCCGACGCATTAATCATCAGTGGCACTACCGGAGAGTCACCCACAGTCTTCTATCCGCAGAAAATCGAACTGTTCAAGGCAGTTGTTGAGGCCGTTTCGGGTCGGGCTCCTGTTATCGCGAACGTCGGTGATAACTGTACTGCAGATTCCCGCGATTTCGCCGTTGAAGTCAGCAAGCTCGGTGTCGACGGATTGATGTGCGTCGTGCCTTACTATAACAAGCCTCCCCAAGAGGGTCTCTACCAACATTTCAGCACTATCGCAGCAGCGGTGGACCTGCCGATTATCCTTTACAATATCCCTGGTCGTTGTGTCATCAACATGACCGCTGAGACCACTTTACGATTGGCTCACGATGTCGATAACATCGTCGCAGTCAAAGAGGCCAGTGGCAACATGGATCAGGTCAAAGAGATCCTTGCTGGCGCCCCTGAAGGATTCGTGGTGTACTCTGGAAATGATGAAGATACCTTACCGATCATGGAGTTGGGCGGCTATGGCGTAATCAGCACCATCGGCAATGTCGCGCCTGAACGCATGAACGAGATAGTCACGGCGATGGTTGAAGGGAACCACACAAAGGCCCTGAGCGCCCATTTGCATCTACAACCGCTGATGAAAGAACTATTTGTCACCAGCAATCCGATATTTGTTAAAGAAGCCATGAGATTACTCGGCTTTGATTGCGGTGGAGTACGACTGCCTTTAATAGACGCAACGGCAGAACAATCTGCACACTTGGCAGAGGTCATGCGCTCGGTCGGTGTATTGGCTGATTGATACGTTCGTAAACGACCATTCGGTCGTTATAGATAACCTGCTCAAGACTCTGGGTCAGCCATCGGATGATGGGGGAGACTAGGGCTTCTGTGCGGGATAATAGAGAAAGGAACCACCTGTTGGTTGAATCAACAGCGGCGAAGCGCGGAGAAAATCCGCTGAGTTCGTCACTAAACGCTGCATTAGGACAGCTAAAACCTAGGAAAAGAAACAACGCCGACTCCCAGAAGAAGTCATCTTCACAAAACACTAAGCTGCTTAAAGTCATCCCGCTTGGTGGTCTGGATGGTATCGGGAAGAACATGACCGTCTTCGAATATGGCAATGAGATCATCTTGGTAGACGCTGGTCTGATGTTCCCAGATGATGACCATCCCGGAGTCGATCTGATCCTGCCGGATTATTCCTACGTTATCCAGAATGCAGATCGCTTGCGGGCGATCATCATCACACATGGTCACGAGGACCACACCGGGTCTCTGCCTTATCTCTTGAAGGACCTCGAAAGAGATGTACCGATACTTGGAACTAAGCTCACTTTGGGACTGATCGAGGGTAAACTGGCTGAGCACAGGATAAAGAAGCAGCGCTTCAGGGAGATCTTGCCAGGTAGCCATATCTCGATTGGTGCTTTTGGTTTTGATTTCTTCAGTGTCAATCACTCAATACCTGCAGCAGTTGGAGTCTTTATCCGCACTCCAGGTGGAAACGTCCTGCATACCGGAGATTTTAAGCTCGATCAGACACCCATCGATGGCGTCCTCACAGATTTCGCAGCCATATCACACTTCGCGAAGGTCGGTGTCGATTTGATGCTCTCTGACTCGACCAACGCCACTAACCCAAACTTCACGCGCTCAGAAGCCGAAGTAGGAAAAGCTCTACGACAGATAATCTCAAGTGCGCCTCAGAGGGTCATAGTCGCTTCCTTCTCCAGCCACATCCACCGCGTACAACAGATCTGTGATGCCGCGGTAGCCGCTGGCAGGAAGGTTGCCGTCACCGGTCGCTCGATGCTCACCAATTCGAAGATCGCCCGGGAACTCGGCTATCTGAATATCGATGAAAACAATATCATTGATGCTTATAGCGCCAAGGATATCCCAGCGGAGAAGGTTGTCATCCTCTGCACGGGAAGCCAAGGCGAACCCCTCTCGGCGTTAGCGCGGATGGCTAATGGTGAGCATCGAACCGTCAGTATTGAAGAAGGCGATGTCGTAATCATCTCAGCGACACCTGTACCTGGCAACGAGAAAGCAGTGACGCGTGTAGTCAATGCTCTTTCCAAGATCGGCGCGAGAATCTACGATAAGAAGAATGCCTTAGTCCATGTTTCGGGACATGCAGGTGCCGAAGAGCTCAAATTGATGATCGCTTTAGCCCAGCCTCGGTATTTTGTACCGATTCATGGGGAGGCGCAACATCTGCGTGCCCACGTGCAGCTGGCACATACGGTTGGCATCCCTGAGGAGAACACATTTATCCTTGATAATGGTGATTGTCTACTCCTAGAGGAGGGCAAGGCTCGCAGGGGCGAGTCAGTGGAGAACGGAATCGTCTATGTCGATGGCCTATCGGTTGGTGATGTCTCCGCAGTAGTCTTGAAGGATCGTCAGACTTTGGCCAATGAAGGTATTGTCACGGTTGTCAGCATGATCCGTAAGCGGGACAGCTCTCTCGTTGGTAAGCCGGAGATCATCATGCGCGGAGTGAGTGCCGGAGAAGACCCGGAGCTCTTAGCAGACGCTATCGCGACTGCCGAGCGGGTGATCATCAATTTCTCGCACGAGAATCGCAGTAATCCGAATTCTCTGAAGCGGGCTATACGCGAAAGTATCTCTTCTCTTCTCTGGGAACGCTGCAGGCGCAGGCCAATGATAATCCCCATCATAATGGACGTTTAGACCTGATTGTAATAATCAGACCATTCTGATTATGCTATGGTAGTACTGCTTGTACTTTGGTGATTAACAATCACTCTGTTCGTCTTTTACAGTTAACTGCAATCTACGTTACTAGTCGTCCCAAGTTATTCAGGAGTCGCCATGAACTTTGAGATTATCACAGATTCTTCAGCTAATCTGCCCGAAAGCATCATCGACCAATATGGTTTGCATATCTTATCGCTCGAGTTCTATATCGACGATCAAGTCTACCTCAGCTATCAGAAGGACGAGGTGACTGACCTCAGCCAGTTCTATGCGAAGATGCGGGATGGGAAAATGGTCACAACCTCCCTTGCTCGGCTTGAGGATACCGATCTGATCATCCGCAAACTCTTTGAACAAGGTAAGGATGTATTGTATCTCGGATTCGATTCCACGCTGTCTGGCACCTTTGAAAGATGCAGCACCTATATGCAAAATCTTCAAACTGATGAGTACCCTCAACGTACGTTACGTTGTGTGGACACTTTAGCTGCGGCTCTTGGGCAAGGAATGTTGGTCGTTGAAGCCTGTAAGATGCGAGAGGCTGGACATACTCTTGATGAGGTCGCTGAATGGGCTGAGTGCGACCGTCTGACTTTTGCGCAATGGTTCACGGTCGATGACCTTAGCTATCTCCAACGCGGCGGACGCCTATCGAAGGGAGCAGCCTTTGCCGGCACGCTATTGAATATCAAGCCGGTCTTGCATGTTGACGAAGAAGGCCGACTTGTTCCCGTGGAGAAAGTCCGCGGCCGCAAGAAATCCCTGCATGCTCTGTTTGACCGTTTCAGCGAGTGCGCTTCGGAGCCGAAATCGCAACAGACTGTCTACATCTCGCACGGTGATTGCCGCGAAGACGCTGATTATCTGGCCGGACTGATCAAAGATGGCTTTGGAACCACCGATTTCCTGATAAATAACCTTGAACCTGTTATCGGTGCTCATTCTGGACCAGGTACGATAGCACTCTTCTTCAGAACCGATAAAGCGCGGTAAGGAAAACGTTCAGGGACTCTGATTACTGCTCAGACCTCTATCAGATGATATTCGCCGTTGCCCAAACCGATCTTCTCGGCATGTTCGATTTGGGCGACCCAATTGCTGCCTGGATTTATGGCAGTGAAGTAATCTTGGCACGTATCATTGTGCCGATGATCTGGATCGGAATGCAGACGAGCCAACACCTCGGCCAATTGGCTTCCCGCAGCTGCTGGCTGTGCATTAA
>JAAYYH010000185.1 GCA_012515495.1 Coriobacteriaceae bacterium
GCGCTCGATGTTCAGACAACGAGGCTCACAGTAACTGGGCATCATCTTACGAATCCAGTTGGGGTCGAATATCCAACCGCCCGAGAGGTGCGCCGAGTCGATGTAGCGCGAAGCCTGCTGCAAAAACGCGATGACCTCCTCCAGCGTTATTGTCCCCTCTGCATACTCATTCTGGCTGATGCGGTATTCGATGTTCAGGCTGCTGCCAACCTGTTCGCGCACTGCCTTGAGCAGGCGTAAGGGAAAGCGGATGCGGTTCTCAAAGCTACCGCCATAGCTATCATCGCGCTGATTAGTGGCCGGTGAGAGGAAAGCACTGACAAAATTCCCGTGTGCGCCATGGATGAGCACTTCGTCACAGCCAGCCTCGACCAGCCTGCGTGCGGCATTACAAAACAAGTCGACGACCTCATCCATCTGTTCTTCTTCGACTTGCATGAATCTGTCTGGGTCCATGTCCGGCGCGAGCCAGGGCACATAGGCTTTCCTGCCTGCCAGGGCCTCTGGTTTCGCAATGCGACCAGCATGCAGTATCTCCACGGAGAATCTGGCATTGTAGCGATGCACTTCCTCGGCCAGACGCCGGATTCCCGCTACGTCGGTATCACGAGTGACCGAGAGACAGCCAAAGAAGTCCCGCGCTCGGCCAAAGTCCACCGGTGTGGCGCCGATTCCTACGCGCGCGACACCGGTTCTTGCGCAGGCGCCGATGAAGTCGACCAGATTGTCGGTCACTTCTCCATCGCGGATAGTTGCGTGGCCAGAGACAACAGGCGAGAAAACTAAGCGATTCTTAAGCTCCATGTTGCCGATAGAAAAAGGTGAGAATACATGCGGATATGGATTAAAATCAGCCATCTGCTACTCCTCTGTTCCACAGGGTCTGCGAATCCGATTATACGCGGTTTGTGTCATAATGAATGTAGATATTACTAACGATAGCAACCGCAGGGAGTAGTCATGGAAACTATACCTTGGTTCTGGGTCTGGGTGGTTCTTGCTGCTGCGCTTAGCGTAGGAGAGATGCTCACCACCTCGTTCTTCATGTTACCGTTCGCGCTTGGTGCTGCTGTCGCCGCTCTTATCGAGGCTTTTGGTGGCGACTTGGTTTGGCAATGGGTGGTCTTCACCGTTGTCTCTGTTGTGGCTCTGATTCTGTTCAGGCCTCTGGCTCGCCGCATCACTCCTACAACCACACAGAAAAGTGGTGTAGACCGTCTCATAGGCATGAGCGGAAAAGTGATAGAAGGGCAGTCCCTCGCCGAAGAAGGTCGCGCTCGTGTTAGTACCGAAGTCTGGAACGTTGTCACCGAGGATGGTGGACGTCCGCCGGTCGACAGTACGATAGAGGTACTGGCAGTTGAAGGCGCACACCTGATTGTTCGCGTTACCGAGTTACCAGAAGCAGCGCCAGATGACAGCACACAGTGTGAGGCACCGTTGGAGAATCAATCTTCAGAGAAACCACGGTCTTAAGAAGCACGGTAAAGGTAGTTAGTAAGCAACGTACGCCGCAAAACAGGTCAAAAGACCATGAAGGAGGTTGGCAATGGAGCTCGAAGATATCATGTCTAACGGAGTAGTGCTTCTGGGTATCATCATCATCGTGGTGATTTTGATCTATGCCATCAGGGCAATAAGGATCATCCGCCCAAACGAGAAGGGTGTGGTTGAAAGGCTGGGCAAATACCTGCGCACTTGGGAGCCCGGTCTGCATCTGCTCGTTCCCTTTATCGACCGAGTGACAAAGGTCGATATGCGTGAAAACGTCGTGGATGTTCCTCCACAAGAGGTCATCACCAAGGACAACGTCGCCGTTACGGTAGATGCCGTAGTCTACTACGAGGCCACCGATCCCTTTAAGCTGCTTTACAATGTCACCAACTTCTACATGGCTGCCACCAAGCTGGCACAGACCAATCTGCGTAATGTCATTGGTGAGATGCAGCTGGATGAGTCACTTACCAGCCGCGAGAAGATCAACGTCACGTTGCGCAACATCCTCGATGAAGCAACTGACAAATGGGGCGTGCGCGTTGTGCGCGTTGAGCTCCAGCGTATTGAACCGCCTGCTGACGTCACTCAGGCCATGCACCGTCAGATGAAGGCCGAACGTGAGCGGCGCGCACTGGTTCTTGAGGCCGATGGCGACCGTGCCGCGGCCATCGCCCGCGCCGAAGGTACCAAACAAAGCGCCATTCTCGAAGCCGAAGGTCGCGCTACTGCTATCAAGGAAATCGCTGACGCGGAACGTCAACAGAAGATCTTGTTGGCTGAAGGAGAATCTCAGGCGATCAAGAACGTCTTCTCGGCCATCCATGAAGGCGGCCCTACTGATGACCTGTTGGCAGTACGCTACATTGATGCATTGAAGTACGTGGCCAACGGCAATGCCACCAAGATCTTCATGCCGCTTGAGCTGCAAGGCTTGGGCAACGTTGTTGCCAGCGTTGGCGAGATATTCCAAACCAGTCAGGAGAAACCTGCTGCCAAGGAGTGACCTCGACTAGGCAGTTGCCTTGATTACGTAATGGCCCTGACCATGGGGCAACTCGACCAAGGAGTGGCCTTGTCGCTTGATGCATTACAAGCGCTGAAAGCTGTCTACGCTGACGTCGCGCAGGTAGTCTCTCCCGTTTTTGCTGTGGGAGGCTGCGTGCGCGACTCACTTCTGGGCAAGCCGATTACCGATTATGACTTCACCACTCCCCTGCTCCCAGACGCTGTCGAGGCAGCTGTACGGGCTGCCGGCAGGCGACCCTACGTGGTAGGCAAACGCTTTGGTACCGTTGGTTTCAAGTTGAATGGCAGATTTTTCGAAGTCACCACTTTTAGGGCGGAACAATATAGAAAGCACGACCGCAGACCCGAAGTCATCTTCCTTACCGAACTTGATGGTGACCTTAGCCGTCGCGACTTCACCTTCAACGCCATGGCCTTCGACGGCACCAAGCTGATTGACCCATATGGCGGCCAAGCAGACCTGCGGCTGGGATTAGTACGCGCCGTTGGTGTTGCAGAGGATAGATTACAAGACGATCCATTACGCATCTTGCGTGCTGCCCGCTTTGCGGCTGTGATGGGCTTTAGCGTTGACCTTGCGCTGCTCGATGCCATGCGCTTGCACTGGCCGTTGTTGGCAAAGGTCTCTCGCGAACGCTGGGCTATCGAACTGGAGAAGTTGCTGGCGGGCGATGACTTCTGGCTTGGACTTGATATCCTGCGCAAGAGCGGTGCCCTGCAGTTGGTGTTGCCCGAGCTTGCTTGGCTGGGTGACGAACAGTGGCAACAGATTGAGGCTGAATTGCCGGAAGATGAGATCCGAGCGTCACTTAGTGCCACCGAGGAAGAAGCCGGGCAGTTACTTGAAATCGAGGATGCCGCTACCAAGC
>JAAYYH010000186.1 GCA_012515495.1 Coriobacteriaceae bacterium
AGATACTCATCGCTCGTCTGATTGCTTACAAACAGTTCAAGAACGTTGCCGCTTCTCTGCGCTCACGCCTGGAGAACGAAGGTTTCACGCACGCCCGTCAAGCTGGATTGGAGCAACAGTTCCTTGGTCTGTTACCTGATTATCTTGAGGAGGTCACGCTGCGCGGGTTAGCCGTGATCTGCGCTGATTTGATGATGCGCCGCGAGGTGTTCTTGCTGGAAGCGGAGCACATAACACCCGTACCTGTACCAGTCGAATCCCATATCGAGATCATTATCAGCCGCTTGGAGAAGCAACGCAATATGACGTTTAAGCAGCTATTGGAAGGGCCCGCGGAACCAACTTTAGTGGTCGTGAATTTCTTGGCTTTATTGGAGCTCTATCATCGCGGGGCTGTTGACCTATTACAGGAGCACCCCTGTGGTGAGATTGATATCCTCTACAAAGATCGCGACAAATGGACACCTGCACCAGCTGATGAACAGGGAGAATCACATGAGTGAAGTTGATATCACCGGCGCAGTTGAAGCCTTGCTGTTTGTATCCGATGAACCTGTTTCGGCGATTACGCTGGCCAAGATCCTCGATACCAGCCCCACCGAGATCGACGCGGCGCTGTCAACGATGGCGACGCGTTTCCAAGAGGAGGAGCGCGGTATCCAGTTGCGTGAGGTTGCTGGTGGCTGGCGACTGTACACCCATCCTGCCTATCATGATGTGATTGAGCGCTATGTGCTTTCCTGGGATACACGTCAGCTCAGTCAGGCTGCCTTGGAGGCGCTGGCAGTCATCGCGTACTATCAGCCAACAACTCGAGCTGCCATCAATGGCATACGCGGCGTGAACTCCGATGCCGTGATCTCATCTTTGATTGAGAAAGGCTTGGTGAGGGAGACTGGTCGCGATCCAGGTCCCGGCAATGCCATTCTCTACGCAACCACTCGCACCTTTTTGGAGAAGTTTGGCCTCAAGAGCCTCAAGGATCTGCCGCCATTGGAGGATTTCGCTCCAGACGAGCAGAGCCGCGAGTTCATCAGAGCGCGACTCTCTGCGCGGCATAGTGCTATGGAGATCGATTTCAGCGCGCGCGATGAGGATGCTGAAGTTGTGACGTCCCAGGATGACTTTGACCTGGAGGGCAGAGACGACGCCGATGACAGAGATGATGTCGACAGCAGAGACGACGCCGATGACGACGATTTGGAAATCATTGACTGAGGACAGCGCAAATCAAGACTGCGAGTTTCAGGATCCTGACATGGCGATGGTCCATGAACCCCAGGATTCTGATCAGGCGCACATCGATCAGATATCGTACCCTATGCGCTTGCAGAAGTTCCTGGCCCGCGCGGGCGCGGCCTCAAGACGCGGTTCTGAGAATTTGATGACAGCGGGACGCGTGACCGTCAACGGTCAGGTGATCACCGAGCTGGGTTTCAAGGTCGATCCTCAAGTTGACGAAGTGCGTATTGACGGGCTGCTACTGCAACTCAAGGACAAGAATGCCTACCTGATGCTGAATAAGCCAGCTGGTTATCTCACCACAATGGACGACCCACAAGGTCGGCCAACAGTCGCCGAGCTGGTACCCGTTAAAGAGCACCCGGGGTTATTCCCGGTTGGACGTCTGGATTATGACACCACGGGTCTGTTGCTGTTCATGACCGATGGTGAGCTCGCGCATCAACTGCTTCATCCCAGACATAAGGTTGGCAAGCGTTATCAAGTTATCGTTGATGGTCTCCTGACAGAGGCCGAAGCGGATCGCCTTCGCAAAGGTGTTGTCTTATACGACGGACCCACTGCTCCGGCAATCATCGAAATCGACGAAGTGCAAGCTAAGCGTCTTAACGCGCGTGAGCGTCTCAGGGTTGAGGAAGGTAGCTTAGCGGGTGAGCAGACACGGGTGAGTTGCACGATCACTGAGGGTCGTAAGCGTCAGGTCAAGCGGATGTTCAACCATGTTGGTCATCCTGTGCTGGAGCTACAACGTCAGGCTTTCGGTGCTCTGGAGCTAGGTGACCTGCCTCTGGGGGAGTGGCGTTATCTGACAGATCTCGAGGTTGCGGCACTGGACGCGGTAGTATAATCGGCTTAGATTGACGGTCAGGCAACGGCGGCCGCCTGTAGATCCGAAGGGGATGCTGATGGAAGCTGCTCTCGACGAATATCTGCCTTTTTGGAAGCAACTCAGCTCCGCTCAGCAGCGGGTACTGCAAGCGCAGGTTGTGAAGCGCTTGGTCAAGGCGGGGACTGTTGTCCATAATGGCTCGATGGATTGCGTGGGTTTGGTTCTGGTAATCTCCGGTCGTTTGCGGGCCTATATCCTTTCTGATGAAGGTAGGGAGATAACGCTTTACCGTCTGATTAACCGCGACATGTGTCTGTTCTCGGCCTCGTGCATCATGAACGGAATCGAGTTCGATATCATTGTCGAAGCAGAGGAAGAGACAGAGTTCTTCAACATTCCTGCGGCAGGTTATAAGGAGATCATGCAGGAATCGGCAGCAGTCTCCAACTACACCAACCAATTGATGGCAACACGGTTCTCAGATGTTGTCTGGTTGTTGGATCAGATCCTGCACAAGAAACTTGATTCGAGACTGGCTGCCTTTCTGGTGGAGGAAAGTGAGCTCGAGGATTCTCTCAACCTGAGGATCACGCACGAGAGGATCGCCCAGCATCTGGGTAACGCTCGCGAAGTCATCACTCGTCTGCTTAACTATTTCTGCGATGAAGGTTTGATTGGATTATCTCGAGGTGAGATATCCATCATCGAACCAAAACGACTCATTGAAAGGGCATCCGGCAGCCTGCGTCAAGGTGTGTGACGTTATCACAGACAGCATAAAAGAAATCCTTTAACGTGCATCAAACGTGGAGCATCTACATTAGATGAAATGAAGGAGAGTATGAGATGTCTACTGCAACAAGTCCGATGGAAAAACAACTTCAAGAGAGTTTGGCCAAGACAGTAGGCGAAGACAGGCTCAGGACTAACCGCTCAGAGCGCAAGATGTATTCATTCGACATCGGCGCGATGCCGTCGTTGGTCAAACCCTTCGTACCCGCGGGTATCGCCGGAGCGGTAGTGCGACCTGAAACAGAGGGACAGATCGTTGAGTTGGTGCGGATCGCCAACGAGTCCCGCATACCTCTTGTGCCCCGCGGTTGGGCGACAAGCGGCTACGGCGGCGTTCTGCCAAAGGAAGGCGCTGTCGTCGTTGATATGTCTGGTTGGGATAAGGTCTTAGATATTGATGCCGAGAACATGATTGTACGCACGCAAGCTGGCGCTATCTGGGAGCGGATCGACCGTCAGATAAACAAGCTCGGGCTTGATCTTCGCTTGCATCCCTCAAGTTACCCAAGCTCTTCTGTCGCCGGCTGGCTGGCCCAAGGCGGAAGTGGTTTTGGTTCCTATGAATATGGCACATTCAAGGAGAGCGTTGTATCCGCACGTGTCGTCTTGCCAAATGCCACAGTCAAGGAATTCAGCGGCGACGAACTGTTGAGATACATCGCTGACGCTGAGGGTATCACTGGCATCATCACAGAGGTGACATTCCGCGTGCGCCCGCTGGAAACCCACTCGCACAAGCTCATCGCCTGTCCCACAGTGAGCCAGCTAGCCGCGGTACTTGCGGGTATCTCTGACCAAAGGCTTCCCGTCTGGTCGATCTCGTTTTTGAACCCAACCTCAATCGAACTCAAGAAGAGCTTGCCCAGCCATCATGGTCACCCATATGAGGACGATTCCCTGGTGATTGAGCCTGAGCTCCCCGTCGAATATCTGGCGATGATCGCCTATCCGACATCACGCGCTGAAGCTATCGATGGTCCTCTGGCAACATTGGTTTCAGCCCAAGGGGGACGATTCCTCGATGCCGCCACCGCAGAGCACGAGTGGAGTCAACGTACCGCTCCGATGCGTTTGAAGCGCATAGGTCCTTCAATCGTCCCCACTGAAGTTGTTGTGCCGCTCTCGGAACTGTCGGCAGTTCTCACAGAGATTGATGAGGAGATTAAGCAACCCTTTGTCTTGGAGGGTATGGTAGGCAAGGGCGATCATGTTGTGTTGCTGGGTTATATCCCTCATGACGAGCGTTCATTCGCCTTCAATCTGGCATTCGCCCTCTCGCTTTCTGTGATCAAGATCGCAAAGGCCCACGGCGGGTCGGCTTACTCCACAGGTTTGTACTTTGGTCGTCAGGCCGAAAGTGTCCTTGGTAAGGATAGGGTTGCCCAGCTCAAAGCTTACAAGGCTAAAGTCGATCCAGGCAATGTGCTCAATCCCGGCAAGGTCTATGGCGCAGGTGGTATGCTGGACTTCATCATGGGAGCCGCGACCACGTTTGAGAGCATTATCCGCCCGATAGCCAACAAAGCGACACCACCTGACAATTCTCTGCAATTCACCAAAGAGATCAACAGCATACCTGGCGACGTCGCCTTCATGGCCTATGCCTGTGCCCGCTGTGGGTACTGCGTGAATACCTGCGAGCAGTACTCGGGCCGTGGCTGGGAGAGTCATTCTCCGCGTGGTAAGTACGCCTATATCCGCGAGATATTGGCTGGCAGGGAGAAATGGGATCGTAGATCGGTCGACACGATACTGGTCTGTACAACCTGCGAGGTCTGTAACACCCGCTGCCAGCTGGACATCCCAGTTGAACACAACTGGATGACTCTGCGCGGCAAGCTGGTCAACGAGGAGAAACGTGGCACCTTTCCACCATTTGAGATGATGGCTGAGTCCCTGCGCAGTGAGAATGATATCTGGGCCTGCAAAAGCGAGCACCGTGCGGATTGGCTTCCTGCCGACGTAAAAGAGAAGCTTGTTGAGAAGAGTGACGTCCTCTATTTTGCTGGTTGTACCGCCAGTTTTGCCGAGAAGGACATCGCCGAAGCCTCTCTGCGTCTGATACAGGATGCGGGTTACTCGGTCGCCTACATGGGCGAAGATGAGACTTGCTGCGGTATCCCGATGAAGGTTGCGGGCAAGTGGGACCTGTTCGAGGAGATCTACGAGAAGAATACTGCTGAGGCCCGCAAGCGTGGCGCCAAGACGATCGTCACATCCTGTCCGGCTTGCGGACTGGTTTGGAAGGAGCTGTACGCAAATATCGCTGCTCAGCGTGGTGATGAGTATGAGTTCGAGGTTAAGCACTACTCGGAGCTCATTGCCCCGGCACTTGCCGATGGCACAATCCAACTTAAGGGTGACGCCTTCGAAGGTAAGACACTGACCTTCCATGATTCATGCCACATCGGTCGCGCGCAAGGAATCTATGAGCCTCCACGTGATATGCTCAAGGCGATTCCAGGACTCAATTATGTTGAGATGGAGCATAATCGTGAGGAAGGCTTCTGCTGCGGTTCGGTGCTGACTCTGGTGGGAGAGATGCCAGTGGCACCTGTACTTGGCGGATTCAGGATCCAAGAAGCGATGGACGCTGGCGCCGACACACTCGTAGCGCTCTGCCCCTGCTGTCAGTTCCAGTTGCGGAATTCCAATCTCAAGAACGGCACCGCGCCAAACATGGTGGTCGATGACCTGGCTCGCGTTGTGGCTACCGCAGCTGGTTATGAGATTCCAGAATCGAGTGAGTTCGTTTTCTATATGTGGAGCTTCTTCGAGAAGTTCATCATCTTGATGGCACCCCAGAACATGGCACTGTTCATGACGCGGATTTTCCCACAGATGCTTGATGCCATGCCAGCCGGTATGGGACCGATGATGAAGGCCATGAAGAATGTCCCAGGTGGTCTGGCGATGATGGAGAAGATGATGCCAGCGCTATTCCCCAAGATGGCTCCTGGGATCCTTGGTAAGGTGATGCCGGACACGATACGTGAAGTCGAGGATTTCATGGGCGAGATGCCTGCTGATATGGCTGAGATGATGCCAGACCTGCTGCCCAAGACGATGAATTCCCTGATGCCCACCTACATCCCACAACTGGTCCCACATCTGGTTCCCTTGTTCATCGACTATCTGCGCACGGGCAAGCTACCTGATGCCTCGGCACCGTCCTGCTCGTCACAGGCTTGCATCGCAATCTAGCGGGTAGCTTCTAGGTTTCTTGGAGTACTGCCATGGCATTGATAATCGATGACAAGAAATGCGTTTGCGACTGTCCTTGCCGCGCACTGAAATCATGTCCACTACGGGTATTGAGCCAACGCGATTGCAGTGCGCCTGAAGTTGACAAGAAACGCTGCATCTCCTGTGGGAAATGCACACGGGCTTGTCCAAAAGGCGCACTACGTGTGATGAAGTGATGCAGCGCAAGACATCGCTCACGATTGCGTGACTCAGTCCAGATGGTCAGTCGCGCGAGCCCGTGTCGGCGGTCAGTCGCGACGGTCAATCATGCGGTTAAGTCGCGCGGTCATTCCCGCGGTCAATCCCGCGGTCAATCCTGTTCGTCAGTCGCGCTGGTTAATCCTGCCAATAATTTACGTTTATCAGGCGGTTTCGCTTACTAATTGGCTTAAATCAGGCAAGAATCAGCTTGATTGACTCTAATAAGTGGCAAAAAGATGGATTATTCCCTCATTTATCGGAATACTCTCCTGAAAAACGCAAAAAAGTGACAGATTTCGATTATTACTGATCAAATAGGTTTCTGGTCGCGAATCCAAATTGCAGCCAGGAAGAAAGGCGGCCAAGCAGCTAAGCAGCCAAGCAGCCAAGCAGCCA
>JAAYYH010000024.1 GCA_012515495.1 Coriobacteriaceae bacterium
ACTTCCTCAGTGAAGGCCGCGAAACGTTCGGACTTGGGGATATGCGCGAACTCTTCGATATCTATCGGCTTACCATAGCGTAGCACGACTCTTGGGAAACGTAAGCCACGCGTACCAGGTGGCTTGATCTCATCAGTGCCCCAGATCCTCACGGGGATAACCTGCGCCTTGCTCATCTGCGCTATCAGCGCGATACCTTCTCGGCTTTCGGTATCCTGCTCAGACGGGCGTACCCTGGTGCCTTCGGGGAAGATGCCAAGACACTCACCGCGTTTGAGTATCGTCACCGCGCGTCGGATCGCGGTGCGATCAGCGGTCCCCCTTTTCACTGGGAAGCCACCTACCAGCGCGCCCATCCGGGCTATCAGCGGATTGCGGAACAACTCCTCCTTACCAATGAACCGGATTCGCCTAGGCCGCAACGACAGCATCACGAAAACGGGATCGAGATTGGAGAAATGGTTGGCCGCGAAGATATAGGGTGTCTTAGAGGACACCTGACGCAGGTGCTCGACATCATAGAAACGATAACGGAACAACGGTTTTAACACTACGCGAGCAACAGCGCAGAACAAGGTGTTGAACCAACGCGAACAGCGACCAGCTTCTTCAAGGGAACCATCGTAGTACGATTCCAACGGTCTCATCTCATCAGCCCTTCAGGTCGCCTCGCGTCAGTGGGTTCGACAGCGCTACTGGCGCTACTCGTACTACTGGCGCTACTGGTACTACTGGCGCTACTGCCAACATCTTCTTGCGTCTTCACTTTAGCATCAGCATCCTGCTCTACTATAGCCTGCGCCAGCTTGACAATGCGGGCGATAACTTTGCCGATACTAATTTCCGTCGAATCGATCTCGATACTATCCTCGGCAGCTACCAGTGGCGATACCTCCCGCGATTCATCCTCCTGATCCCGTCGCAGTATCTCTTCCAGCACTTGTTGCTCATCGGTATTGTCTATGACCGCGTATTCCACCGCAGTCTGGGCTTTTCGGGAGATATTCTGCTTCACACGTCTGCGGGCACGGACCTCAGGTTGTGCCGTCAAAAAGATCTTCAGCTCTGCCTGAGGAAACACCGCTGTACCGATATCGCGCCCTTCCATCACCGTGTCGTGCGCCATGCCAAACCGACGCTGTTGGGACACGAGTGCCGCGCGCACCTCAGGATAGGAGGAGACCGTGGAGACATGGGCGTCCACCAGGGGCGTGCGGATCAAGTCAGTGACATCCTCACCATCGATGAAGACGCTCGAAGGCAATGACTCGCCAAGCTTATAGCCGAACTCGATGGTCTGCGTCTCAGCGATACCCGCGACTGCCTGAGCATCAGTGATATCCAGTCCGTTGGCCAGCGCGCTATAGGTGACCGCTCGATACATGGCTCCTGTATCGAGATAACTGAAACCCAACGAGCGCGCGACTCGCTTGGCTACCGTCGATTTACCCGATCCCGCTGGACCGTCTATCGCAATTATCATCTGTCTCGAACCCAATCTTTCAAAGGTACTGATCGACTAAAGGATACTCCATCACTGTCCGGACAACGACAGCAGGTCGGTGATGAAGCCTGGATAACTCACTCCACAACAGTCGATATCCGGCACCTCGATGTCAAGGGCAAAAGCACGCGCCGCCACAATCCAGGTCATTGCCAGGCGATGGTCACCACGGGCGCTGAGAACGATCCCGCCGTGGGCAGGCCCACTATGCGTGGGCTCGCCATGTATAGGCTCGCTGAACGTAGACTCACTATGCGTGGGCGGTCCCTGGCTGACGATAAGGTCATCTCCGTCAACAACAGCATGACAACCCAATACGCTGAGGCCTTCGAAGATTGCCGATAACCGATCGGACTCCTTGACGCGCAACTCACCAACGCCTTCAAATCTCGTGTTTCCACTTGCAGCCGTCGCCAGAAGCGCCAGAATGGGTACTTCATCGATGAGGCTTGGTATCTCATCTGCTGTGACAGTGGTTGCCTTCAGGTTGTCGCGCCAGCTCACGGTCACATCACCTGTCAGCTCCTGGCCCAGCGTGCCTCGCTCGTTGATCTTGATCTCTATGCTGACACCCATACGTCGCAACACAGCCATGAAGCCAGTGCGCGTTGGATTGAGCGACAGATTCGTTATCGTTACCTGGCTATGCGGCAGCAACGCGGCAGCAACCAGTAAGAACGCTGCAGAGGAAGGATCTCCCGGAACAGCGCAATCACTTGGTCTCAGCTCCTGGCCACCTTCGATACTGACTTTTAGGCCATCCACGCGGACAGCGACGCCAAAGGCCGGCAATAGCAGCTCGGTATGATCACGACTCTTCTGCGGTTCACTGAAGCTCGTAGTTCCCTGGGCAGAGATTCCCGCGAGCAGGATGGCGCTTTTCACCTGTGCGGAGGCAATCGGCGAATGATAATCGATTGCCCGCAAAGAGGCGCTGCCCTCGACAGTGATGGGCAGATGGTCCATCGGTGAGAAGCTTGCGCCCATTTCTGACAAAGGTTCAGTCACCCTGCGCATCGGGCGCCTGCTCAGTGATTCATCTCCAGTAAGTGTGACATTGAGTTGTCGACCGGAGAGCAGCCCTAATAACAGCCGCGTTGTGGTCCCAGAATTACCGCAGTCTATCTGCAGTGGCTCATGTACCCCAAATGACTCTTCACTCCTGCTGGTGATTGGACCAGCGATGGTCCCCGATAATCCACTCGGGTCACTGACAAGCTCAACATGGGCACCCAGTGACTCGACAGCTGCCAGTGTCGCGCGGACATCGAATGAATCCAACAATCCGCTGACTTGTGAACTTCCGTTGGCGAGCGCAGCGAATAACGCGACTCGATGCGACAATGACTTATCACCCGGCACGCTGATAGTGCCCGTCAGCGGACACCTGTCGAATTGTGAACCCCTGACCAGTGACGATGTCACGTCTTTACTCCTTGGGAACCAACGGGCGGATGCTAACATCGAAACCATTATCAAGCAACAGGCTGGTGAGACCGCCGAAATCACCTTCGTCAGTGAGGATCAGCTCCAAAATCGCTGTGTCCTCAGTGATATGGTCGATGTCGATTGACTGGATGTTGCAGCCCACTTTTCCAGCGAAGCCCGTAACCTGGGCAATCGCGCCAGAATGATTGGACATCGGGATACGCACCTCAACCAAGCGCTCCGAGCTGGGCACCCAGTTCGCGGGTATGGCGCGACGCAGCTCGGCGGCGTTTTCCAACATCTTGGTCAAACCACGTCTGTCCTCCGCGCGGATGGACTGCTCGAGTCCATTGAGTATGCCTTGCAGCTCCTCCAAACCAGCCGCCAACGCCTGTTTATTGTCAAGCGCGATTCCACACCACAACTCAGCTGAGCCAGCTGCTATCCGAGTCGTATCCTTGAAACCACCGGCAGCCAGACGGAACAGTCCCTGGCTCTTATCAGCATGGTCTCCAGCCAGCTGCACCAAAGCACTGGCGACCATATGCGGCACATGGCTGACAACCGCTACGACACTGTCGTGCTCACTACGCGGCACCGAGATCGTACGTGCGCCCAATGAGGTGACGAATTCATGCAGCCGCAGATAGGCGTCGGGGTCGGTGTCATTGTCAGGGCAGAGTATCCAATGCGCCCCTTGGAATAGATTGGCACGAGCACCTTCCAAGCCATTGACCTCGCTACCAGCCATTGGATGGCCAGGGATGAACAGCTGCGGATCTTTGAGGATACCATCCGCCTGAGCACAGAGCACACCTTTGGTAGAGGCGACATCGGTGATAATCCCGTCAAAACCACTGCGCCGAATGCGCTCCAACCATTCTTCGGCTCCAGATACCGGAATCGCGAGGATGATCAACTCTATCTCACCACTATCCAGCCAGGCATCTACCCGCTGGTCATTAGGTACTGCCACCTCGTCCACAAAGGATTTTTCCAGTGCGACTGTCACCGTCTGCTTGTCAACATCGACACCATAGACTTTCGGTGGCTCGGGCAATGCCTTGAGTGCTGCAGCGATCGAACCACCGATTAAACCGATTCCTATCACCAATATCGATGCGAAAGGTTTAATCGCTGAGCCGTCTACTATCTCTGTCTCGTTCACTTCTTCTCTATCAGTCATTGTGTCTTCCCAAAGAGTTGCTTAAACGCGTCGATTGTCGCCCGAACTCCTTCTTCGTCGCCAACCCCCACACGCAAGCCTTCTGCCCCTGGAACCGCTCGGACGATGATACCCATCTTCAAGAGCTGATTGAACCTCTCGGCAGCATTGGGGATGTGTACCCAGATGAAATTGGCTCCAGAGCGATAATATGAGAGGCCGAGTTCATCGAAGCATTGATAAAGCTGTTGTTTGCCAGCCGAATTCAGAGCTCGACGACGAGCGATCTCCTCTGTCTCGTCGAAACAAGCCAAAGCTCCGGCTTGGGCTACCGAGTTGACGTTGAATGGCTCGCGCACCCGATTGAATGCTTCCACGATTTCTTTAGGAGCGATACCATAGCCACAACGTATTCCTGCCATTGAATACATCTTGGAAAAGGTCTTGAGGATCACCAGTGGCCGCACCCCGTCAAAATAGCGCATGAAATCGATGGCATCCTCATCGTCGACAAACTCGATATAGGCGATGTCCAAGACCAAGAGCACATGATCGGGCAGCTTATTGATGAACGCGTCGAAATCGGCAGCGGATATGACACCACCCGATGGGTTATTCGGCGAGCAGATGAATACCAGCTTCGTCTTATCAGTGATTGCGGCAGCCATCGCGTCAAGATCGAACACGCCTTCCTCAGTCAACGGTACTTCAATTGCTGTAGCTCCAGCTAGCTGTGTGCTGGAGCGATAAACGACAAAGGATGGCCAACAATAGACGACCTCGTCTTCGGGCATCAGGCAACTTTGGGCGATTAAGCATAACAGTTCATTCGAGCCGTTACCCACCATGATCTGCTCAGGCTCCACACCATAGTGCTCGGCGAGACGCATGGTCAGCGCGTGAGAAGACCCGTCGCTGTACTCATTGAGCAGTGGCAGACACTCGGCCATGGCCTTGAGCGCAGAAGGAAAAGGCGAAAACGGGCTCTCGTTCGATGACAGCTTATAGATGGTATCCACTTCGCAGATCTCACGGATCTGCTCCTCACGCAATCCTGGAGAGTACGGTATAACCGGTAGGTTATAGGGGTTGAAGAAGTTGTTCCAATCCATCTGCTCACTATCTCCTCACGTTGACGATCTGCCTTCAGTGTCTTGATCCGTTCTTTGCAGAGATTCCCAGGTATCCCAATCGCTCTGAGCCTTAAGATGCTCTCGTCGCTATATGATACCAGCAAGCCATTCAGGCTTGATCCCAAAGCGTTCCAAAGTTATACCGTCGTCTCTGTCGTTGACGAACAACGTTGACTCGACGTTTCGCACCGTCATGTTCCACAGACGTGAGACGGGAATATGCAGCCAATAGGAGCTGAGCCCCCTGATTACCCCGCCATGCGCGATAACGGCGGTCTTGCCCTGACGCAACTCCAGATCCTCGGCCGCAGCACGCAGACGTTCAGCGAATTGCTCAATGGATTCCGCGCCTTCAACCGGCCAATAGGCAGCTGTCTCCCCCCAGGGAAGACTTAGTCCCTTATCCATTGCCTCTTGATGAGTAAGACCTTCCGCCGCACCAAAATCGATCTCCGCGACCCTTTCATCGATCTTGATATCCAGACCCAACCGCTGAGCAACTGGCTCGGCAATAGCTAGACAGCGCTCCAGTGGCGAAGAGACAATCTCTGTTGGTTGCCAGGAGACCAGACCCTCGATAGCCTGTTTGAGCTGTTGTTGCCCAAGTTCGGATAGCGGCATGTTCTGAGCGCCAAGGAAACGTCTGGCTTGATTGGCGACAGTTTGAGGATGACGCATCAGCAGTATCTTGGCTTGTGAGTGGCGAACCTCACTGATATATCCATGCGGATCGAGTACCATTTTCCCACCATTTCGCGAATTTGCTTAACTGCCCTATTCTACCGCACTTTCTGCACAGTACCGCTTGCTGAAGGTGCTTCTTAGGTAAGGGGTAGGTACGTTGATGTACGTTGACGCGCTATACCCTGATCTCATTGACGAAGAGGGTGTGGATTGCGTCGCAGGAATCGAGTTCGGGATGGAACGATACCGCGATCTGTGAGCCAAAACGTACAGCGACGATGCGCCCGTCAACCCGAGCAAGCACCTCCACACCTGTCTCAGCTTGCTCGACAAAGGGTGCGCGGATAAAAGTCATCGGTACCTCACCCAATCCCGAGAAATCCTGACTCGTATGGAAACTGCCAAGCTGACGCCCATAGGCATTTCGCCGTACGGTTACGAGCATGGTTGCCAGTCGCGGGGATCGCGTGGGATCAGAGGTGCTGTCATCGCTGATCTCTCTGGCCAGAAGTATCAATCCGGCGCAGGTAGCCAGCACTGGTAGCCCCTCCATAATCAAGCACCGTAAAGGCTCGAGCATCCCCAGCTCATCAATCAGCTTACCCTGAACCGTGCTTTCACCACCGGGCAGCACCAATCCATCGAAAGGTTGATCAAGATCGCTGGCCTTGCGCAACTCGATACATGAGCATCCCAAGCGTTCAAGCCGCTGTTCGTGCTCGAGGAACGCACCCTGAACCGCAAGCACGGCGATTGTAGGTTGACGCCTCTCGCTAGTCATTACCGCTTCTCGCTTGTCATTGAATTCCTATTTTCCCCGCTCAGCCATCAGGATCTCGATCTCGGATTCATTGATGCCAACCATAGCTGCGCCAAGATCCTCGGAAAGTAGCGCGATGAGGCTGGCATCCTCGAAATTTGTCACAGCCTTGACAATAGCTTGAGCGCGTTGAGCTGGATTTCCGGACTTGAAGATACCTGAGCCAACAAATACACCTTCAGCCCCTAGTTGCATCATCAGCGCGGCATCAGCTGGCGTGGCAATCCCTCCAGCAGCAAAGTTCACTACAGGCAGTCGGGCATTATCATGCACATAACGGACCAGCTCGCAAGGAACTTGAAGCTGCTTCGCTTCCTCAAACAACTCGTCGTCACGCAGAGATACGATGCGGGCTATCTGCGCGTTGATCTTCCGCAGATGGCGAACAGCTTGGATGACATCGCCAGTTCCGGGCTCACCTTTGGTGCGGATCATCGACGCACCCTCCTCAATACGTCTGAGAGCCTCTCCCAGGTCACGTGCCCCGCAGACGAATGGTGCTTTGAAACGCGTCTTGTCTATATGGTAAGTGTCATCGGCAGGAGAGAGCACTTCGCTCTCATCCACGTAGTCGATATCGATAGCCTCCAGAACCTGCGCCTCGACAAAATGCCCAATGCGGCACTTGGCCATTACGGGAATGCTTACCGCGGCCTGAATCTCCTTGATCATCTTGGGATCGCTCATCCGCGACACACCACCAACGGCGCGGATATCAGCAGGAATGCGCTCGAGTGCCATGACAGCGCAGGCACCCGCTTCTTGGGCGATCCGCGCCTGATCAGGCGTAGTGACGTCCATGATGACGCCTCCCTTGAGCATTTGGGCAAGTTGTCGATTGAGTAGTTGGCGCTCTTGGGCATTCTCACGATCTATCATCATCGGTCCTCGTATCCTCACCATCGTCGCCTTCCAGCGACTTTCAATAATTACGTCGTCTGTTAGAGACTTTCACTATATAACTCAGCCAAACAGACTAGCCCTCATCTGAACCTATCTGTATTATCATATTATGTATTTCATTTATGACCAGTTTGAGAAGCGGAGACGGACATTCTCACCTACAACATGACAGACCGAGCTGGAGCCAGTCTTTATGAGCATCTCTATCGCTGCATCCGTACTGATATCGAGGCGGGCATCATCACAGAAGGAGAGAAGCTGCCATCCAAACGTAGTCTTGCCAAACATCTTGGTGTCAGCTTAATCACCGTTGAGGGTGCCTACTCGCAGCTGATAGCCGAGGGCTACCTACGAGCAGAACAACGCCGAGGCTATTTCGCAAATCTCCCCGTGCTTCTCCCGATAGTTGACTTCACCCGCGGCAACCACCTTCGCAGCAGAGACGCAGTAGAGGAGGCAGAGCGAAAGACCCGCGAGATTGTTACTCCGTTAGCCATTACCGCTGCATCCTCTCTCATCGACCTGAGAACCGGGAATGCCTCTCCCGAACTCTTCCCTTTTAAACTCTGGACCAGAACCATCCGTAGCGTTCTTGCCCATGAATCCGAAAGAACGCTGCTGGCTGATGTACCAACCGCAGGCGTATTCCGACTACGCGAGGCACTCGCAGCCTACCTGCATGGTTTGCGAGGAATGAATGTGGAACCAGAGCAGATTATCATCGGCGCGGGCGCACAGTATCTCTATGGACTGCTCGTGCAGCTCTTAGGCAGGCAGCACACCTATGCCATCGAGACACCTGGCTACCCGCGATTGGCAAAGATCTATCGGGCCAATGATGTCGATGTCGTCTTCATTCCCCTCGATGAGCAGGGTGCATCTGTGAACGCACTCCGCGCATCTGCGGCTGGTGTAGTGCACCTGATGCCATCGCATCAGTTTCCCACTGGACTGATTACACCCATCAGCCGACGTTATGAATTGCTCACTTGGGCAAACGAGCGCAATAACCGCTATATCGTCGAAGACGACTACGATTGCGAGTTCCGCTTTGCTGGGATGCCCATCCCTACACTTCAGGGCATCGATAGCAACGAACGGGTGATCTACGTTAACACTTTCACCAAGAGCTTGGGAGCAGCCTTCCGCGTTGGTTATCTGGTGTTGCCCTGGCATCTGGTAAAAAGGTTCGAGGAGCAATTAGGCTTTTATTCGAACACAGTAAGCGCTCTTGATCAGTTAGTGCTAGCGCATTTCATCGAAAGTGGAGACTATGAGCGACATGTCAATCGATTGCGCACTATGCAACGCCTCTTGCGAGACGAGTTGATTGCCGCACTGAGAATAAGCGCGATTTCCAAGAGAATCTGGATTGAGCACGAGGATGCCGGGCTTCATTTCATATTACATATCGACTCTCAGTACAGTGCCAAAGATTTGCAAGCGGCCTTTTTGCGCGAAGGTCTGGATGTTTGTCCGCTTTCCTGCTATGAACTGGCCGCAAAGCCAGCCTCAGTGTCGCCTCAAACGAGAATACCGAGCGTTGCAACACTTCAAGACCGCCGATTCACACTATGTTACGGTGGGCTGCGAAGAGAGCAGATTGGATCGGTTGTCAGTGCCATGGAGCGAGCAGTCCTGCGCTGAGCATTCGGCGCCTATCCGCCTTGCGACACACTTACCTGCCTATCCGCCTTTCTTCCTGGCTGCTTGGCTGCTTGGCTGCTTAGCTGCTTGGCCGCCTTTCTTCCTGGCTGCAATTTGGATTCGCGACCAGAAACCTATTTGATCAGTAATAATCGAAATCTGTGATCAGTAATAATGAAATCTGTCACTTTTTTGCGTTTTTCAGGAGAGTATTCCGATATATGAGGGAATAATCCATCTTTTTGCCACTTATTAGAGCCAATCAAGCTGATTCTTGCCTGATTTAAGCCAATTAGTAAGCGAAACCGCCTGATAAACGTAAATTATTGATCAGGATTAACCAGCGCGACTGACCAGCAGGATTGACCGCTGGAATTGACAGCCGACACGAGATTGACCGTCGCGACTGACCGCCGACACAGGGTTGCGGGGCTGACCATCTGGACTGAGTCACGCAATCGTGAGCG
>JAAYYH010000187.1 GCA_012515495.1 Coriobacteriaceae bacterium
GCACGCCCTTGTATGACTGGCTCCAGCAGCGCGGCTGCAGCCTGTGCGCTGCTGCCGATATCGGCGTCTAGAAGCAGCAGGATGTCGGTTGCCTTGAGGTCCGACCAGAGAGGCGCGGGCTGTTCCAGCGTCTGCGCGAGCAACTCGAGAGCTGCGCCTTTGCCCTGATTGACGGCGTTGACTATCACGGTTGCGCCTACCTCAGCGGCCCGTGATGCCGTACCGTCAGCCGAGCCATCATCGATAACCAATACTGCTTCTACCTGGGGTAACTCCCTTGCGGCGATAATCGTCCGCGCGATGGTCTCGGCTTCGTTATAAGCTGGTATGCAAACGAATACAGCCATGGTCATCGGCCTTTAGCAGATCTTCGCAGGCGCCTGGCAATCTTGACTATCAGATCGTTGACAACTTTGACCTCGGGTATCTTGAACATCCTGCAGGTCAGATAATACAGTCCAAGGCCGATAGAGCCGCAGAAGACTATCACAATCAGGGAGACGACGATGCTGTCATTAAAACCACTACGCGCTATGATTGTCGGAAAGACAACCGCGAGAGCAGACGCCGCGAGTATCTTGGCGCCATCTCTGAGGATGATCTCCAGTCCAAATGATCCTATCTGGCCCTGCAATACACGATTCATCACCATGAACAGGAGACTGTAGATGATGATATCCGCGACAGGGATACCAATCAGACCAATCCCGTCCCAGAGACCGAAACCGGTAGTGAAGAAGCCATAGAGCAGTGCCTGGAATACGCGTCCGACAGCATCGATCCTGATGAAGAGACTCAGATCCCTGAGTGAGCTGAAAGCGCGATAGAGGTACATATAGCCAGCATAGAATGGTAGCGCGAAACACCAGACCCCAAGTACGTTTGCAACATCGATGACGTCTTGGTAGTTGAATTGGCCGGCATGGTAAAGACCTGCAAGTTGATGGGAGAGGGCGAACAGAAGCAGCGCAAGTGGTGTGATCAAGAAGATGGTGGTGCGCAGCCCGCGGCTGACATTGACCTTGAAGCTTTGCCAATCACCGGCGGCCGATGCCGCGCTCATCTCAGAGAACAATGTGGTCGAAAGCGCGACGCCTATCACCCCATACGGCAGTTGGTACCAGAGCCAAGCGAAACTAAGAGTTGAGGGTCCATTGTCCGCAACCGCAAGCGAGAATGAGTTCATGAAGGCGACAACCAGCAGATTCATGATGATGAAGATAGTTGCCGGCAAGGCGATCCGCGCGGTCTCCCGCAAGGCGGGATCTCTGAGGTCAACTCTGAAGTGCAGAGGGATCTTCAGCTTCAGGAAAGCCGGAATCTGGATAACGAGCATGGCAACCACACCAAGCGTGGTACCTGTGGCCAACCAGATCATACCAGCGAGGAGGTCGATTCCTGAGATGATTGGGAAACCGAGGAAGGTTATGATCACGACGATATTATTGAATACCGGCGCAAGCGCTGACCAGAAGAAGATTCGGTGCGCGTTGAGCAAACCGCTGAGTATCGCGCCAACTCCGTAGAATACCGCTTGGATGGCGAAGAAACGGAAGAAGAACACCGCAATCTCGATCTGCTCGGTTTGGTCCTGAGTCATGAACGTCTGAGTCCAGATGACTTGAGGTGCGAAGATCGTCGCCAACAGCGAAACCAATCCCAAGGTGGTTATCGCGATACCTAATAGGTTCGATGCGTATTCCGTGGCGCCCTCTCTGCCATGCTTCTCGCGTTGAGCCAGATATAGAGGTAAGAACGCAGTGGTCAAAACGCCACCGGCGACCAGCTCGTATAACATATTAGGCAGATTGTTGGAGACGTAGTAGGCTGATGAGAATAGGGTATTGCCCAGAGCAAAGGCAAAGGCCATGGTTCGCAAAAAACCGGTGATCCGCGATAGCAGCGTGACCGTGGCGAACGTGGCGGTAGAGCGACCAACAGAGGGTTGGGTGCTGCCTTCTGGCTGATCATCTACAGTAAGGACAGATTCTTCTCGGATTGGATCCACGTCATCTTCTACCAGGGGAGCGGGCAGCGAATCGCTCCTTTGCAGTTCGCTAAGAGATAACTCGCTGTTACCTCTTCTCGCTTCCCGTAGCCTCCAGCTATGCAAGTCGCAGATCAGCCAAACGAAGCAAGACATCAGGTAGATGAGATAAACCGATGGCGTGAGCGCGCCGGAGTCCTCAATCAGCAAAGTGATGCCAACGACGATCAAACCAGTGGAGAAAGCGGCTCTGAAGCCGACATTACGTTGCCAGAATTCACGATACGGTCCGGGTGCGGCTATCCTCAGGACGGCCATCAATATCACTACCGCCACAACGAAGATTAGGGCTGGCCAGGGAACGTAGGAGAGGGTGGTGTTCAGTGAGACCTGCCAAGCTTCGAGTAGCATATCATGAACCAACACGGCGATTCCCTGTTTGGCGGAGGGAATCACCCAGCGCATATGCGAAAGCGGATTATAGAGCAGGTCGAGGTACAGGACTCCGAGCGCCAACAGTATCGGGATACCGATGGCCAAGATGATGACACGGCAATTGACCGGTCGCTCGTTTATCAGCCACCAGATATAGAAGGTGCCGGTCAGAGCCCAGACCAGCGGTCCAAAGCTGGAGCCGAACATCGGCGCGCAACTGACGAAGAGTAATGCCAGCGAGATGACCAGGAATATCCAGCGCTTGAATGCGCTGATCAGCCGATGCTGGGGGAAACGGTTGATGAGCAGTCCTGACAAGGTGAACCAAGCACCGAAGAGCATGGCGGCGGATTCGTTGCCCAAACCGTCGAAGCGTGAGCCCTCTAAGATATCGTAGGTGATATAGCCGACATGTGACCACGGACCACCGAGGAGTTGGTCGATTACCACGACAAGGATCGTCAGACCGAACAGGAATATCAGCGAGTGCACCCAACGGGTCTGCCGGCCAATCAATAAGGCTGTCAAGACAATAGCCACCGCCCAGATGGCGCAATCCAGCATCAACAGCAAGGGATGAGACACGCTGGGTAGTGTCAGATGCATCAGGAAGGTCGCTGGTGGATATGACAGGATGATGAGCCAGAGGATCCTCACCAGAGGGATGAGGAAATCCAATGACTTGCGGCTGAGCCTGAAGTGTAGGAAGATCAAAAAGAAGGAGATGATGAATGTCACGAAGGTCAGGAAGAGGAAAGCGATATTGATTGCCGGCTTGGTGGAGCGGAAGTCATCGCAGAGTTCTCTGTCCCTGATCAGAGTGGAGAGTTTCTGGGCGACATCATCAGCTGTCGCGTGGCTTGTTATCGTTATCGCACTGTAGCCTGGCGAGTCAGGTAAGTAGTTGATATTGCGAACAAGGGCAGAGACATCTCGAGTGGTAAGCAATCTCGAGTGATCGGTCGTAGTGGAGCTCAAATAGCCATCGAAACCATGACCAGAGATGATGATGGGCGAATAGCTCTGCGGAGCCCACTCATTACGGAAGTTCTTCGATCCAGCTATGATCAACAGGCTGTTGGGATCCATGGTCTCCAGAAGATAGCCAACTGTGGCATCGTATTGAGAAAGCCTGAGATTATAAGGTTGCAGGTATGTGGTGACGTAGGGATCCTTTTCCAGGGTATCGATGACCCAGGCGTTATTGGAGATCAGGTTGCCACAAGCCGAGTCCTCCATCAACTGATAAATGAAGGGAGCCGATTCAACGTCGATTTGGCTCCAGTCCATGTAAGGAACATAGAGCAAGATGATCGGAGCTGGTTCCTCGATTGGCACCAGCTCCCCGATAGACCGATCAGAAGGTTGGTTATCCTCCGATTCCAGTGCGAATGCTACTGGGCTCGCGACAACCTGCAGCAGGATCAGGCACAGGATTGCCACACGGAGCATAAGATGCCTTAGTCGTTTCATCACACCTGTTCTCTGTTGAACTTGCAGACATCACTTTGCAAGGGGCAACGATGTCTGCAGAGGGAATTTGGGTCTTTTAGACAATGGTACTGCACTTCGACGGCGTTGAGAACCGCTGTCGCGTACAATACAGACGATTAACTTCCCTGCCATTCACAACATCTGCAGCATGGTATTCAGGTAAACTGGGTCAAGACGGTTTATCTGGACCGTTTGCTGGAAGGAAGCCTGAATCTGTGATCAGCATCGTGTCGGCACTTGTATTTTGCGTAGTCGTCCCCGTTGTGGTGATGACCATGTTAGCTCCCTCACTTCAAAGAACATCTCCAACTGTTGAGAACTTCCGTGGTGCCAGGGTCTACAGTGGACTTGGCATTGTCTGGTTTGTCTGGCTGGTCTTCTTCTGGGTGGGAGCGCATCTATTGGGCGCGTTGCGTATCGCTCAACCAGCTTGGATCAGTTACCTGGTACCGTTGTTTCCATTGATAGCTGGTTCTTGCGCGTTTGGGTTGTTCGACGACTGGGTGGGCAACCATCAGGCAAAGGGCTTTAAGGGACATCTTGAAGCGATGTTCAAAGGAGTGCTGACCACTGGGGGACTGAAGTTCATCGGCATCGGTTTTCTGAGTTTGTTCACAGCGATTTCCCTGTACTGGAACGGTGTTGGTTCAGCCTTACAGGTTATCTCAGTCACCTGCGTGATGGCACTTTCGGCCAACCTGATGAACCTCTTCGATCTCAGACCCGGTAGGGCTGGGAAGATGTACTTCCTCGGTTTGGTTGTAGCGCTGATAGCGGTTGGGTTCTCTGCAGCTATCAATCTCGCAGGCTTCGATTTGGCGGCCTTGGCACTGGCAGCTTTAGGACCATTGGTGGCAACATGGCGTTTCGACATCGGCGAGCGGGGCATGCTCGGAGATGCCGGCGCGAACTCAATGGGAGCCTTCCTGGGTTATCTGTTCGCAACAGCTTTGCCTCTCTGGGCGTTGATCATCCTCGCGATCGGGCTGTTCGCAGTCAACCTGCTCAGTGACAGAGTCTCCTTCTCGGCGCTGGTAGATCGCAATCGCCTGCTAAGTGCTTTCGACCAACTTGGACGCGGTGGGGATGTATCGTTAGCCGTTTCCGGTATCAATAGTGAGTCGGGTTTGGATTCAGACGACGAGGTCTTAGAGGATCAGAAGCGTATTGCTACTGAGCAGCCACAGTATGAAGGTGAGCAGGTATCTGTTAATCATATGGTTGAACTTGGGGTAGAATCCCCTGATGGCTTTGATGAAGACAAGGATAATCGAGAGTAGAGGAGTTGGGACAGAAGTATGGCCAAGCACATCTTTGTGACCGGAGGAGTCGTCTCCTCGTTAGGGAAGGGCATCACGGCGGCCTCGTTGGGTCACCTGCTCAAGGCACGTGGCTACAAGGTGACCATGCAGAAGATCGACCCCTACCTTAATGTCGATCCCGGTACCATGAGTCCTTTTCAGCATGGTGAGGTCTTCGTCACCAATGACGGCCACGAAGGTGATCTTGACTTAGGGCATTACGAGCGCTTCATCGACGAGAATCTCTCACGAGAGTCCAACTTCACGGCTGGTTCCATTTACCAATCCCTGATATCACGCGAACGGCGCGGTGACTTCTTGGGTGGGACGGTGCAGGTCATACCCCATATGACCAACGCCATCAAGGAGCGCCTGTCTCGAATCGCCGATCAGAGTGGGGCCGATATCGTTATCACAGAGATCGGCGGTACTGTTGGCGACATCGAGAGCTTGCCCTTTATCGAGGCAGCCCGGCAATTCAAGATGTCCAAGAATCCGAATGACGTGGTATTCGTCCATGTCACACTTGTCCCGTATATCGCTGCGGCACACGAAGTCAAGACCAAACCCACCCAGCACAGCGTCAAGGAGCTCCGCTCAATCGGCGTTCAGCCCAACTTCATCGTCTGCCGTTCCGATCACGAGGTCTCCGATAGTGTCCGCGAGAAGATTGCGCTGTTCTGCGATGTCAAAGCTGAGGAAGTGCTGTCCTGTCCAGATGCCGACAGTATCTATGAAGTACCTTTGGTGTTGCATGAGCAGGGCTTCGACACCAAGGTGCTCAAGGCATTGGGGCTGGAAAGCGATGGTATAGAGCTTGATGATTGGCGTTCCTTCATAGTGCATATGCAGCACCTGGAAGGCGAGGTCGATATCGCTGTGGTCGGAAAATACGTCTCATTGCCGGATGCCTACCTCAGCGTAGTGGAGTCGCTGCATCATGCTGCAATCTCCCAGGGGCGTAAGGTCAACGTCCATCTGGTGGATGGCGAGACGTTGAAAGAGGATGGGCTGGAGCAGATGTTGGCGAAGA
>JAAYYH010000025.1 GCA_012515495.1 Coriobacteriaceae bacterium
ACATTGGAGCTCTCAAATGTCGCTAATCTTCCCATTCTGCTCACACCAGGGATGAAGATCGGACAGATTTCCTTTGACAGGATGTCGACTCCAGTCGAACGGCCTTATGGTCACCCCGAGCTGGGCAGCCATTATCAAGGACAGGTTGGTCCTACGCCAGGAAGGTCGCTTAATCCATGAGTTTCTGCTGGGAAGAGCGCGGCTGCGATGAAGAGATGGCGAGCTATTGTCCTCATGCCTATGCCAGTGAAGATGGCGTCTGTGTAGCCGAATGCAACTATACCTTCTGCACGCGCGAACAGCATGTGTTGGCGACAAGTATCGACTTGCTTCTTGACCCGACAGTTGACAGAGCTGTGGCTATCAAGGAGAATTGCCGCTTTTGCGAGTTCTTTTTGAAGAATGGGCCGCGATTGCCTCAGTAGGCTTACTGTACCATGCCCAAGAGCCAGTTACCAAAACGGATAGAAATTACTCTTCCATATCTTATAAGTAGCGCTACAATGTAGTGATCGATACAAACGATTGTAGTTCGATTCTAATAAGGCACAAGGGATTGTGCAGAGTAAGTCTAGGAGGTCACGATGCAGCTTGAGTTCTCATGCCCTGGTTGTGGCTTGCGTTCCTTTGACTTCAATGAATATCAGTCGATGATTCTGCTTTCTCCGGGCTTGGCTCTGATGCAATTCGACTGCCCGGTTTGTGGTCTTGAATTGAGCGTTACCACCAAGATCCCCGCCCATATCCAACGCAAGATCAAACAGCGGTTCCTCGATGCCGAAGATGTCATAGGTGCTGCGTTGCGCGAACCATCAGGCAGGGCTGGGCAACTGGAACAGAAAGATGAAGATCCGGCAGCGGTCACCTCAACAAGCTGTTGGCGCCCCGGCATCGTGCGTTATTCGGCTAATCTGGATCCGAGCCTGCTTGCCGAGACACTACGGGTTGTACGGCCTGTTCCTGCTGCCGATAACCACACCCTCGCACACATCGAGTATTTCCGGCGCCAGCTTGAATCCGTTGAGACTGTGGACGAGGCGATCAGTGAGATCGACGCGGGATATTTCGACTCTGGGAACTTCCGTACAAAGGAAAGCTAGGTGCTCAACGATATCTATCAGGCACTAGATCCCATCGCGTTCACTATCGGTTCTCTGTCGGTGCGCTGGTACGGTCTTGCCTATAGTCTGGGAGTGCTGCTGGCCGGTTTCCTGATCATCAGGACTGCGCGTCACTGGAAGCTCTCGATTACCCTCGACCACGTGTTGACCATCACGCTTGCTGCTATCATTGGCATCGTGGTTGGCGGACGACTGGGTTATGTGCTTTTCTACGGAGAAGGCTACTACTTCCAGCATCCCGAATTGATCTTAGCGTTCTCCAATGGTGGGATGTCCTTCCACGGTGGCGTAATAGGTATGCTGGTGGCGTTGATAGTCGTAGCGCGTGTCACAACGATCCCGTTCTTGACTCTGGGCGACCTGGTGGTGATCGCTGCTCCCATTGGGCTCTTCTTGGGGAGAGTAGCCAACTTCATCAACGGAGAGCTTTGGGGCGCGCCGACCACGCTGCCTTGGGGAGTGGTATTCGCAGGTGCAGGTGCCCTTCCACGCCATCCAAGTCAGCTATACGAAGCTCTCCTCGAGGGCGTAGTGTTGTTCATGGTGTTGTATCTGCTGTCACGCAAACTGCCCGCTCGTCCTCGTGGAACCTTTGTTGGCGTCTTCCTCGCTTTATATGGCCTCTTTCGTATCGCCGTTGAATTCGTGCGAGAACCCGATGCCCATATCGGCTATCTTCTCGGCGACTGGTTGACGATGGGTATGGTGTTAAGCCTGCC
>JAAYYH010000188.1 GCA_012515495.1 Coriobacteriaceae bacterium
CGAACCAGAGCCGATCGATTGCGGCGAGCCCAGGTCACGTAACCTGGTGCTTCGAAACCGGGAATCAGTCGCTTATACGAATTGACATACTGATTGGTGATCGCTGTGAACTCGGGAGCATACTTCAAGATCCCGGCGATATAGTGCTTGGCGACTGCAGAGAGATCATAGCCCTGCGGATCATCAGCATCGAAGAACGCATTGTTCTCACCGATGAATAGGGACTGATGCACGTGCATACCATTACCAGGTTGATTGCTCATCGGTTTAGGCATGAATGTCGCATACGCCCCGTGCTTCATAGCGACTTCCTTGACCACCAGTCGATAGGTCATCACGGCATCTGCCATGCTCAACGCATCATCGTAGCGCAGATCGATCTCATGCTGAGAAGGGGCAACCTCGTGGTGCGAATATTCAACAGGAATACCCATATTCTCGAGGCTGAGCACGGTATCGCGGCGAATATCGCTGGCCAGATCGAGGGGCGTCAAGTCAAAATAACCACCCTTATCGAGAACCACCGTTGCATCAGGTGACTCAAAGTAGAAGAATTCCAGCTCGGGGCCAACGTTCATGGTATATCCCATGGCAGCAGCCTTCTTAAGCATACGTTTCAACGCAAAGCGCGGGTCTCCCTTAAAGGGATCGCCCTCTGGTGTACGGATATCGCAGAACATGCGAGCTGTACCGTTTTCCTTGGGTCGCCACGGCAGCACCTGGAATGTAGAGGCATCAGGGAACGCCAACATATCCGATTCCTGGATGCGCGAAAAACCTTCGATTGACGATCCATCAAAGCCCATGCCCTCTTCGAAAGCGGTCTCGATCTCAGACGGTGTCACGGCAAACGATTTGAGCGTCCCCAGAACATCCGTGAACCAGAACCTGATGAAGTGGACATCATTGCTCTGGATGGATTTTAGTACATAGTCTCTTTCCGGGGTCAATTCCATTGAATCCTCCTGTACGAAGCAAGTGGACAGCGCCTGGTAGCTATAGTCGCTGTCCACAGTATCATTCAATCGTTTCTATCGTGTTTCAAGTGCTACTCCAAGGTTTATCAAAAACCAAGTCACGCTTCTGTCAAAGGCTTGAACTCGACACCAAGCTCTTCTGCCTTTTCCATAACCTCTTCCTGACCCTCCAAGAACAGCTCGGTCTCGCGCGGATCAAGGTGTCTAAGCAGCGCGATCAGCTCTCCCACATGAGCGCGTTCTTCATCACGAATCTCGGCGAGTGTATCAGCAACCAGCTTATCGTCAGTTGCCTGGGCATGCGCGTCGTATAGGAACATGGCCTCAAGCTCACCGGCGATGTCGATTCTAATCGCCTGAATCAGGTCCTCTTTAGTCAATTTTGGTGGATTGGTTCCAACAAAGGGATCGGGGAAACTTGGCATGTTGTTCTCCTTTCGCTCGGGGTATGTGAATGTCAACCTGGTGCTTTCTGCTTGTTATCATCAGCCAAATGTCATCAGCTTGTTATCATCAGCCAAATGTCATCAGCTTGATGTCACCAACCGATTATCATCAGCCTGTTTCGCAAGCCTGGACTCATTATACACATTGGCATTTTTTGCTGCACAAGCCTGGAGCTTACGTGACAGGCTCATGGAGAGACACATGAGAAACTCACACTGGTCAAATAGAGTAATCAGAATTGGTCATAGATGAAGTCTGAGGCTTGCGCGCCAGAATTCATGCCAAACAAATAAAGTGCCATCAGGGCAATGTAGAAGAACAGCACCCATCCGATAAAAGAAACCCGAGGATCAGCTTTGACCCTGTTGATAAAACTCATGAACCCCTTGAATAGCATAGATCCATCCTTTCCAACCCAGATGCATGATATCGTGCAGGAAGTAAGGCGTGTACTCATGACCAGAGAGATCAAGCAACTGCACATCGTATTCACCAGCGATATCCCGAATATTCTGATAACAGTGCTGCCGTTCTGATTCTGGCAAACCAGTGTAGTCATAGTAGAAGCCATTGACAGGGACGCTAACCAACAATGGTTCGATTCCAAGTTCTCGGCAGATATCCAAGAGTAATCTCAGGTCATCATATTCGACAGTATCGTGCATGTTGGCGCTCTTAAGGTGACCTTTGAGCCAACCGAGATTGGGTTCAAGATTCTTTTTGAAGTAATTGTCACTTACGTAGAAATCGTTGTTGGCGCACTGCGCCTGACCATTGAGTTCGGCTTCTTCTGCCAAGGCGCTGAAATCGATGTCATCGTAAACAACCTTGGGACCAGTAGCCTTTGGCGGGTTCATACTGAAGGTGAGAATTGCTTTATCTCGATTGCTGGTGATCAGCTTATTGATTTCAATCAACCATAAGTCGGCGATGTTTCCCGTATGCAGGTAAACCCTTTCGTAGGCTTCGATTTGACGCAGTTTATCGGGAGAAGTGTTCAGCTGCGACTTGCAGCGATCTACAACCCTCTGCTTCAGATCTACAGATATCCCCTCGTTCTCCATGAAAGCAGTGAACATCTCGGGATACAGCTTATCTGCGAAGGCTTCTGGTGCCAGAAAATCCTCAATGAACCATTGTGGCGACAGGTTTATTACTACTTTCTTGACTTTTAACCGATTCCCTAATGCGCCCAGGTGTATCGCTTGGCTTAAGCTCTGGTTGGACGCGCCACCGTAAAGCATCATATTGAAATCGGAATTGCCCCAGTGGAATACGTTTTTGGGATGTGATGTGATATTCAGTGAGTCCGAAACATCTAATTCCGAAGAACCTAAGAAGAGTATCGTATTCTCGTCAAGTGAGCTGGATACGGCATCTAAGCATTGGAGTTTCGCATTCTTGACATCGTAATCCAGATAGCCCCGAGCACTCGTTATGACAGCGTCATAGTAGCTGTTCACGCCGACAAGTGTTGCGGCAAAGAGCAGCAGGGCTACAAGGAACGCGACGATCTTTCTCATACTTATGCCTTTTGATTGGTATTCATACCTAGTGGGAGTCAGATCCTAGCCGCAACCTGAGCTATGATCTTTCGCGGTGTATCCATCTCACTCCTATCGATTTCTGACGGTGATATCACCACGTTGAGCTTGTCTTCCAGCCCTACCAGCAATTCGGTAAAGGCCAGTGAGTCTATCAGCCCCGTGTCGAAAAGCTCGATATCGAGATTCTCGAGCACAACCTCATCATCGGTCAATTCAAGAAGCAGATCCAAAACAACCTTATCCATCCTCTACCTCTCTCAGGAAATGGGAAAACCCAATACTGCTCCAATCAACCCAATAAACTCTCCAGAGAATATGAAAAACCCCAAGAACACCGCATTCATAGTGACAAACCACGACAATAAACGATATGGTCTCGTGTTCTTATATCTATGATGGAACCTTGATTTCTTCTGATAGATCTCGGTAGCGGCAATCAACACTCCATGGTAGATGCCGTACATGATATATGAGACGGAGACCCCATGCCAGATTCCCATTAAAGCCATGTTAGTAATCATGGCTATTGAGGCCCCCGTGAGGCGCGACGTGAAGAGCTTCTTTCGCAGGATGCTCATCATCAACCTGGAAAAGACGAAATCTCTGAACCAGTGTGATAGCGTGATATGCCAACGATTCCAGAAATCCTTGATGTCGATACTGATGAAGGGCAATTTGAAATTGTCGGGAGTCCTGATGGCAAACATATAGGACAATCCCACCGCCATCAGACTGTAGCCAGCAAAATCGAAGAACAGGTTAAGGCCATAGAGATAGATGTACGCTAATAAAGACAGGGGGTCAAACTTCCCGATAAACGCAATCAGCCATCCGGATAACAGTTCAGCTACGACGAATTTATAGCATAGGCCCAGCATCAGCTTCTTAAGGCCGCTCCCGAATAGCTCGAGATAGTCTCCGCGAGTGATGCGCTTATTGAAGTCTTCCGCGAAACGACGGCTTCTGTCTATTGGCCCAGCACTCAATGGCGCGAAGAAGAGCAAAAAGGCTATCGTTTCAAAAAGCTTGAACTCTTTGATAACGCCATCGTACGTCTCAATCAGGATCTGCAAAACCTTGAAAGTAATATATGAGATGC
>JAAYYH010000189.1 GCA_012515495.1 Coriobacteriaceae bacterium
ATACCGATAGCTTCATCTATCTGGAGCTCACGGCGGTACGAGGTTTGGCTGGTGGCACAACGTCACAACAAGTCCCGCAGACGCAACAGAAGCAGACAGAAGCCTACTGGCAGTTGAGCGAAGTTTTTGTACCAGAGACAATCGAGCAAGCTCAACACGAGTATGGTGAATACGCGCTCTATTTCAATGAGTTGGGCTTGTTGATGCTCGATCTCGAGACGCAGGCAGGAGTGGAGTTCTACTGGAGCGAGCCGCCAGAGAAGATACTCTGTGGGGAAGAAAGCTCCCTTGAGATACAGATGGGGGTATTCCCTTACGAAAGCTCCAGTTGGGTGACGGGAACCGCGTTTGGCTCAAGCCTCGATGTGGTGAACGCTGCCAAAGAAGAGCTCTACGTCGAGTATTCCATGCCATTATTCTGCGACTTCAGCCAAAGCGGCGAGCCCTTGGAGTACTATGACACCTTCTTTCCAACAGCTCAGGGCATTGAAAGCCTATACAAAGAAGGCAATCAGTTACGCATCAGCTTCATCTACGAAGGCGATTTTGAGCAGGTTGTGCGCTACATATATCAGTATGTGCCGCCAGAGACCTACGAAGTTACCGTTCCTGCTGCAGGAGCCACTCAGGGTGATGGTGACGAAGATGGCGGCCTTGATCCGGGTACCCTGGCGATTGTCGCAGCTGCTGCGGTTGTCGTGGTTGGTGGAGGCATCGCCGGTTTATCCAGGATGCGAGCAGCCTCAAGAGCTAAGGAGGCAGCAGCTTCAGCAGTTTCGGAGACGGATAATACCTCAAGCCTGCGCGAGTATGAGCGCATAGAACGGGAGATGCGCCAACGTCACGCTGAGATGGACCGTGTCTTGGGTCCAGAAGATCTGGAGAAGCAACGCACGGGTAGCTCAGCTCATGATAAGAGGGTCCGCGAGGAGATGGGCAAGATCTCTGACGCCGACAAACGCCGTGAATATGACGAGCGGATGATGAAGAAGTATGCCGCCAATACTCCGCAGGAGGCGTATGAGTTAGCGCGTAAGTCTTCACAGAGCGCGGCTAAGACCGCAGAGGTCTATCGCAAAGCGGGTAATGTCGCGGCTGCTGGCGAGTGGATAGCACACGGAACGTTGGCCATAACGAATGCGGCAGCAGACGTGATATCCAAGATCCCCGGTTATGAGATGTTCCGTCCCGCTTATCGCATGGCGACATCGATTGCTGGCGAAACGGCGAAGCTCGCAGTAAAGAACGAGTATAAGAACAAGACTATGTGGCAGACACTTAAAGTTGGAGCGGTGAAGGGCGCCGTAAAAGGAACCTTTGAGGGTCTCAGGGGGTTTTTGCCAAAGTCTGGTGGAGCCAAGGCTGCCAGTGCTTTTCTCGGCGAGGTCTTAGGGGAGATGTCCGGCAATTGGATGGAAGGCAAGGATGTCTATAAGAATATCGATAAGAATGTGAAGAGTGGCGCATACAATGCGATATCGCGTTTCATATCTGACAAAATGACAGGAAAGTCGGAAATAGATGATCCGACATCCCTGTGGGATGGATTACGGAAATTGTTGGGAACAAAGGAAGTAAGACATAAGTTCGTTAGTTATTTTGTCCGAAATCTGGGCAAGCCGTTCATCGTTTAAGGGAGATCGCATCATGTTTCTAGTAACAAGAAATGAACTGGCCTATCTCAAGTCTCTGTTCCACAGTATCAATCCACTGGGGATCTTCACTTCTCTGTCGACGGAGGTCACTGGCAATGAGGCTGAATCACTTACTCAAAAAGGTGTTATTTCAAACGGCACGCTTACGCCATTGGCAGCAGCAACTCTGGCCATTGTCTCCAATCCTCAAGTTGTTGCCCAAGTCTCTTTGTTCAACGGCCCTCTTTCTATCGACAAATTTGCCTATCGTCAGGGATCGACCTTCGCTTTGCTGGAGGTTATGGATGAGGGCCTCAATATCTTGGCACCAAATGGATGGGAAGATACAGTGGAGCTGTACGCGCAATTCCTTGGCAACTCCACAATGAAAAGCACCGCCATTACCTACACCATGACCTATGAGGAAGCCACAACGTTTCTCGCGCTGTTCGATATTGAGCGGATGCGCGGTTTGAGCGCATTACAGGGACGTTCTGAAGAAGCTGTGGGAGCCAGCGTGAAAGCGGTCGCGGCCTTCTTGCTTGATCCCGTGGAAGGTAGCCTTGTGTCGCTGATGACCGCCTCAGGACTACCAGTCTCGGTAGAAGCGCAAACAGCTTTGACATCATTGGTAGAGAGGGGCATAGTTGAAGCCGAGAAGGAGACCTACAGTCTCTCTGAAGAGACCTTGATGCTATCCCGACGGTTCCTGGCCGTCCAGTCGGGCATTACGCTTAATCTGTTGCAGACTGCCGCCCAAGCTATAGCTAACGCCACCACAGTTATACTTGCCGCTTCACCCATCGATATCATCTCGATCTCGATGACAAATGAAGGAGTCGAGATACTCGCGATCTCTGCAGCAGACGCGCTGCAGATAATCGAGGAAGTCCTGAGCTGCCCAGTAATCTTGGCACGCTGAGGTTTGCTTGGCTGATGTTGATCTGATGTATAGGAGGAAGAAGCTGATGAGCGGCAAGAAGCGATGCATGCTCCTCCTCCTGTATGCAAGTGGGTCATTGCTGCTGCTCTTATCCCTCATCTCCTGCACCAGGAGCACTCATCTGCCGCCTAAGAACGATACACCTGAGCCACCGCCGCATGTTGGAGTGTTTGTCTCTGAGTGTGGCTCAATGACTTTCAATGGCGATGGTCAGACCGTTGCCATCGATTTCTCTGATGAACTGGCGCAGGCTCTTGACCTTGCTTCTGGTAAAGCCAGCGGTACCTACGTCTTCAAATTCTATAATGGGCAATGGCGCTACGATGATGCTGATGAATTCTCGTTATTCATCGACGGTCGGTCTGTGGGCTTCTCTACGGTGTTAGGTGGTGTCGACGCGAACCTTATCACCCTGATGTCACCTTTGGATGACGAGATTTATCTCGAATTCGTGCGTACGGAGCAGGCAGTTCTTAGACAGGATGAGGCATGAGTCAAGGCGGGCAGCAGCGTCCAGAGTGGCAGCAGCGTCCAGATAAGCAGCAGATGTCTGGCAAGCAAGCTGCAAAGAAGCGCAGCGCACTGCCAAGGATCCTGCTGACGATAGTCGGTATTATATTGATCCTGTTTACCCTTAGCGATCTGTCGTTGTTCCTCTTTGGTAAGCTTACCAGCGCTGATGTGAGTGTACGTCGATTTGGGGGCTCCGATGAGTCACTGGGGGATAATCTGCGGTATCAATGGTCAGTTGATTGGGTCTTTCAGGTTGATGGTCAAGAATACCAGGGGCACGCGACCCAGATCGGAGACCCCAACGGAGTTGATGTCAGCAATGAGATACGATATTTTACCTTCGCACCCTGGATAAACAATCTCAAGAGTTCGACAGATCCAAATCCTTTGCATATCATTCCCTTGGCTTTGGGAGTGTTTGTGATACTGGCCATGAACAAGAAGCCAGCAAAGCCCTCTGTTAGCTACAAGGGGAAAAGCGAGAAACAGGTATTGGATTCGATGAGCGACTACGATGACTCAGTGGAGGAGTACTATCATGACAAATGATGTTCCCGCGATCAATGTCAATGCTGCCGATACGCCTGACGGTAGCGACAATTCCGCATCACACGAAAGCATCGCCGCTGGGCAAGAGGCTCAGGTGGTACCAGGTATCTATCTGTGCCAAGATGGTGTACTACGCTGGACGCATGAGTTGAGTCTATGGAAGAATCAATCCATTTTCCTGACTACGTGGAAGATCCTTGCGGGTGTGGTCTGCGCCCTGGCACTCTTCATGTTCTTCCTGGAGCTGGAGAATGGCTTTGTTCCCGCGGGATTACTGTTCCTGCGATTCGCGGGTATCGGCATTCTCCTTGCTACGATTCTGCTTCTCCTTGGCTATGCATTGGTAGCTGTTGTTCAGGGAGGTACCTATAACGTCTTGTTTGAGATGGACGAGCGTGGTGTCAAGCATACTCAGCTTCAGAAGCAGTTCAAGCGGGCTCAAGTGCTGGCTTTCATTGGCATGCTGGCAGGCGCGGCAGCTGCCAATCCCACGGTAGTGGGTACGAACATGTTGGCGGCCTCGAAGGCATCGTCCTACAGTGAATTCAAGTCGGTGACCAAGATAATCGCCAAACCCCGCCGAAATACGATTTACGTCAACTCATCTTTGGAGCATAATCAAATCTATGCGGATCCAGCTCAGTTCGCCTTTGTATTGGACTTTATTGCGAAGCATAGCTCAAAAGCGCAAGTCAAGTGATCGATCAAACCTACCTGCGCTGAAGTGATAAGCTGATAACGAAACCATTATCATAGAAATGATGTAGCCGCGCAGAAAGATGGAATCATGAAACGCTTGATCAGTCCGCAATCCCTGTTCTTTCCAAATCCGGTTTTTGTGGTGGGGAGTTATGACGCAGATGGCAGAGCGAATGCTATTACGTTGGCTTGGGGTGGTGTTGCGAGTTCGAATCCGCCGTCGATTTCCATTGCCGTGCGTCCCAGTCGCTATAGCTATCGCAACATCATGGAGCGCAAGGCTTTCACCATTAATCTCCCTGGTATCGATCAGGTAAAGCAAGCGGACTATTTCGGTCTTGTATCTGGGAAGAACGTC
>JAAYYH010000190.1 GCA_012515495.1 Coriobacteriaceae bacterium
AGACCAACATAGACCGCAGAGACCGAGATCCCAAGCACCCGACCGCGTATTGCTGGAGAAAACGTGTCGGTGAGGATAGCCTGACTAGTCGCGAAGATGCAGGCGCCACCTATGCCTTGTAATACTCGTAAGGAGATAAGCCACTGGAAGCTGGGCACAAAGACGATAGCGACAGATGTGACGGTAAAGATGATGAAGCCCGCGGTCAGAAGTGCGCGTCGGCTGGTCAGGTCGCCCAGACGCCCAAGTGGTAGAACCAGCGAAACGCAGCAGAGGATGAAGGCCGAGATCAGCCAGCCCAGATCGGTGGCGGGGGCATTGAATTCCAGACTTATGGCTGGTGCTGAGACATTGAGAGAGCTGCCCACGAAAGGGGGCAGGAAGGAAGCCAGGGTGATGACGATGAGCACGGCAATATCACCTGTTGCCAACTGAGATGTACTATTGTTTGTAGATAATCTGCCCATGTATGCAATTGTACTGCTTTTAGCCAAGTATTATGGCAATGCGATTTGTGGTTTCGCCGAGCTGACGTGGCGTTGTCACATCATGGTAGAGGTCACGGTAGAGGTCACGGTAGAGGCAGTAATACTGTGAGTACAAACCGTCCATCTGTAATGTCTACACTCATCTCGCCTTGTAAGCGTTCGACCACATGGCGAATGCTTTTCATACCGTAACCGTGTCCCACTTTTACCTTTTTTGTTGTTGTTAGGTTGTGCGGATTGCCCTTAAGGCTGTGATTGAAATAGTTTTCGAATCGCGCCACCAGCATCTTGTTCACCTGACCCACGCGAACAGTGATGCGTCGCTTATCGTCCTGCTCGATTTGTTCCGCACTTTCTATCGCGTTATCCAATGCGTTGCCAAAGATAGTCGAGATATCGATGGGGGAAATCTTATCCCATCCTTGCGTGTTGATTATCGGAATCAAACGGATATCCTTCTCTTTGCAGAGTCTCGCTTTATCTGATAACACCACGTCCACTGCTTCGTTACCAGTTGCGAAGTTGTGCTCATAAGCCTGTATCTCAGATTGCAATGTGTGTGCGTATGCCTTAATCTCATCGATATTTTGCATGGATTCGATACCTTGGAGCAGGTGCTTGAGGTCATGGTAACGTCGGTTTACCTCATCCACGGTGCTCGAATGAGCGATAAGTTGTTCATGCCGTCTCTGGATTATATCGTTCACTCCTTGCTTCTCTGCCTCGATCACCTGATAGGTAAGTCGCTCGTTTCCAAGCATCATGACAAGTGCGCAGATGCCTGTAAGTACTGTCATGAACTGCACAGAATCGGGAATCTGGCTTGGTGCCGTATGTAACCAATTGGGAAAATCACGCATATAGATATAGGGTATCACCGGCAGCACCACAAACAATGCCTTCCTTAAGTTGCTGATTCCATATACCTTACGTGGCACGAAACGCCAGATCAACCAAAGCGTGATCAGCTTGAACGTGATCAGGAACATATGTGCCGCGATTCTTTCAAGAAAACTGCCACCAACAGTCAGTAAGTCCCCATCGAAGAACAGGAATCCAGCCCTTACCACCAGCATCAGGCATAAGTCGCTCGTTAGCAGGTAGATCGTCGCATAGAAGAGGATAGCTGGCGGAGACATCGTCATGTAGAAGCGCAGCGCCAGGCAGAGGAGCAAATACTTGGCAATCAGCCATAGATAGATAATCCCTTGCTGCCCATCATGGCCGTTGAGCGCAAACTGTGCAAACATTCCCACTACAAGAAGCACGATCAAAAAGAGGGCCATCGAAGTTCGTGATCGCTTTTTGTTTAGCGAGCCCCTGCAGAAGTACAAAAGCAAAAGGTAGTCTGACAATGTGATGACAAAAGGAACAACCATCCAGTTCGCGAATTCCATAATGGATTCCAACGAGAAGGACGCATCCAACATACCTGCGAACATCAGGTGTCCTTCATATCGCATCGCCCAGATAACTTGAAAGTGCTGCGATGAACTGCTTTCGCCGATGCTTGCTCAGAGGTATGGATTCTCCGCCCACCTCGACTTCGCTACCCATCAGTCTGCCAACCTGTTTCAGATTGACAAGATAGGCGTTATGGCACCTGAAGAAGAGTCGGGAGTCAAGCTGCTGCTCGAGATTGGTGAGAGTGTCGGTGCAAAGTAGAGCATCGGTATCCAGGCGAATGCGCAGCTTACGGCCATAGGTCTCGACATAGATGATCCTTTGAGGATCAACCACAACCATTCCGTCCTTTTGCTTAATGGATATCTTTGCAGTGTTTCGCTTCTGTAGATGCTGAAGTATGCGTGTGAGTGATTCCGAAACCTGAAGGTAGTCAGCGGGCTTCAGGATAAAATCGCAGGCATTGACGGAATAGCCTTCAAGTGCGTAGTGGGCAAGATTGGTGATGAATAAAAGTAGAACATCTGAGTCAAAGGAGCGGATCTCTCGGGCAATCTCAATGCCGTTCTGTCCTTCCATTTGAATATCAAGGATAACAAGGTCAGTCTTATTGCAATAGTTATCCAAGAGCTCTTCACCGCTGCAGAAGCAACGGATAGACGCATCCAAGACATAACTGCTGCAGAAGCGTTGCACTTGTTGAAGCATCGCCTCACAATCAGCCGCGCTATCGTCAACAATGTCGATGTATATCATCGCTTTATCCGCAGGTGTGTCCTCTCTGTGAGGCCATTATGCACTCCGAAACTGTGATGTCATTCTAGCATGCAGTTATTGCAAATGATTGCCAATCAAACAGGAGTCGTGCCCAGATAGACAAAGTCGATTGTCGGCTCATCGCCCACCGGAGCATACTTAAGGTTGAAGCGCTCCGCTTCGGCAAAGGATGAATTTAACGAGGGAAGAATACATGTAGAGGAGGAAGAATGAGTACAGAGGTATCAAGGCGCCAGTTCCTAACAGGAGTCGGAGTCGCGGGGATTGCGGCTGCGGGTGCGGGGCTGGCAGGTTGCTCGCCCTCAAAGGGAGGCACTACTCCTGAGGCGCCAACTGGTGGTGGCACGGCTGCGCCAAGCAAAGAGCTAATTCCCGCAGCGTATCTCAACCAACAAGACTATGACTACAAAAAGAAGACAACCGACTTCAAAACGCTTTTCTCGCCCGTGAAGCTTGGTACGGTGGAAAGTAGCCACCGCATCATCAAATCCGCAGCTGGCTCTGCAACCTATCTCAAGGGTCCTTCGGATGAGATGCTCGATTACTATGTGAACTTTGCCAAAGGCGGCGTCGAGTTCATCATCATCGAAGGCGTGGGTTGGCTGGCACCGATACCAGGGCCGTTTCCGAGTGCGATAACCGTTTCAAAAGAAGATGCCATGGCCTTTGGTAAGAAGCTGGTCGAGGAATGTGGCAAGTACGGCGCCTCGTTGATTATGCAATGGGGAGCGTTCGCACCAGGAGCGATAGAAGATTTGACGGTAGAACAGATCCAAGCGATTGAGGACCAAGGAATCGTGCAAGCTCAATGGTACAAGGACATGGGTTTCAAGGGTCTTGAGCTGCATATGACAGGTGGCGGTCTTGCGAATTCTCTGCAATCACCTTTCTACAACACCCGCACAGATGAGTATGGCGCCGGGAGCATCGAGAATCGCGCACGTCAAAGTGTCAATACCATCAAGAAGATCAAGGCAGCGGTTCCCGATTTCGCTGTTGGCGCATTAATTGAAAGTGTAGTTGAGAACGATAACATCACCAACAATGTTGGTGAGGCGTTCATGTGGTCAGACAGTGACATAACCTTGCCCTATACAAAGACGAAGACAATTGAAGAGGGAATAGAAATTGTCAAGTTGCTCGAGGCTGCTGGTCTTGATTGGGTTCAGTGTCGCATCGGAATATCCCATTATCATCCTGGACAGTTTGCCAGTGATCTCTACTTCCTGCTCAATGGTGTCGAGGGTGCAACTGGTTTTGGCACCCAGTTCGATTTCTCGCGTCATTTCCAGGGAGAGATGATTGGTAATCACAGCGGTGCGGGCATG
>JAAYYH010000191.1 GCA_012515495.1 Coriobacteriaceae bacterium
GCACCACCACGCTCTCACTGCCACCGTCCAAATCCCGCGCCAAAGCCAAACCCAAGGCTATAGAGAGTGAGTCAGAGGCGTGGCCGGCATCGTGGGTATCGTAGGGACTCTCTGCCCGCTTGGGGAATCCGCAGATACCGCCATAGCAGCGCAGGGTATTGAAGTCATCACGTCGACCGGTGATGAGCTTATGCGCATATGCCTGATGACCAACGTCGAACACCAGATGATCATGGCTGAAATCGTAGATATAGTGCATCGCCAAGATCAGCTCCACGGCACCCAGACTGGATGCGAGATGGCCACCGGTCTTCGCGGTTGTGCTGACTAATTCCTCACGGATCTCCTGGGCAAGGACATCAAGCTGCTCTATGGACAGCGAGCGTAGGTCTTCTGGTCCATTTATGCCGGAAAGGATACTCTTCATAGTGGTTCATCGACTCTCTGCGATTCCTTCTGTGCTGTAATTGTCACTTTCAGAGGCGTCGTCGTCGCATGCGTAGTCGCTGTCATTCTCAGGGGATTGATTGGAATCCTTCTCCCTCTCATCAGATGTATTATCCAGCAAAACCGCGGCATCATCCGCAATAGCTTCCAATTCCTCAGATGAGAAATCCGTACGATCAATCATCTCGGCACAACGACTGCCCAACCGCAAGGCTTCCTCATACAGGTCAAGACTTTTCTCTAAAGGGACATCCTTGGAGCGCACCTGGACAACGATCTCTTCAAGGCGTTCTCGTAAGCGAGTATAAGTATTTGGGTCATTCATCTGCTGTCTCTTCTGTTCCACTTTCACCATCGGCTCCGCTGTCGACCTTGGTCTCTTCGAGATAATCCGCTATGCGCCCTAAGACACCGTTCACGAAACGGGAGCTATCATCCTCACCACCAAAATCCTTAGCCAGCTCAACAGCCTCATTGATGGATACGCTGTAGGGTACACCATCGACATATAGTATCTCGTAGGTGGCTAATCTGAGTATACTCTTGTCTACCAGTGGCATACGCTCCAAAGACCAGTTTTCAGAAGTCTGAGCGATCAACTCGTCAACCTCTTCGATATGCGAACTGGTTCCCGATAGCAGCATACGCGTGAAATCACAGATCAATCCGACTTCTTCGACGTAGAGACATCTATCGATGATCTCATCGATAGGTAATCCGGTTATCTCACTCTGATAGAGGATCTGAAGTGCTTTTCGCCGTGCAAGGGTTCGAGCCTGATGCACGCCTTGACGGTTTGTCACTGCTCTCTACTCCATGAACTGGATAGCGTCGATGAAGACGTTCACTGCTGCGACATCGACACCAACTTGGCTCTTGAGGGCGTCTGCCGTCGTGGAGCGGATCTGCGCGGCAACCTCTGGCAACCTGAAGCCATAGTAGACCTGGACATGTACCTCTACGGTTATCTTCTCCTCTTCAGCAGTGACGATAATGCCTTGGCTAGCGTGGCGCTTGTTGAAGGCGGATATCACTCCCTCAGACATACGTGGGGCACCAATGATGGCTACTCCATCAATCTGGCTGATAGCCAGAGACAAAATGGTCTCAACGACGCCCGGAGCGATGGTCAGACCGTCAACGTTCAGTTTCTCTTCCATCAGGCGTTCTCCTTATCCACATCTTCCAGATGTACGCTGACGAAGTCAGTATAAACCTCGCCAGCCACGAAAGCTGCTGTCTCCAGCACTCTCAGGTGTAGCGGAATCGTGGTCTTGATCCCTTCGACCTTCAGCTCACGCAATGCGCGCTTTCCGCGTGCTATCGCCTCTTCACGTGTAGCCCCCCAGACAATCAGCTTCGCTATCAGGGAGTCGTAATATGGCGACACCGTATAGCCGGGATAAATATGAGTATCCATCCGTACTCCCGGACCTCCAGGTACTACCAGATCGGTGATTGTTCCCGGACTTGGCCAAAAGTTATTATCGGGATCCTCGGCGTTAATCCTGAACTCGATAGCGTGGCCCCATGGCTGAAGCTGAATACGGTCCAGAAAACTGATTGGCTCTCCAGCTGCTATGCGGATCTGTTCCTTGATCAGATCGGTTCCAGTGATCTGCTCAGTCACCGGATGCTCAACCTGGATACGTGTGTTCATCTCCATGAAATAGAAGTCACCCTGATCATCGAGCAGGAATTCTACAGTACCTGCACCCAGATAACCGGTCGCGCGTACAGCAGCTAGAGCCGCCTCACCCATCCTGTGCCGCAAATCGCTGTTAAGTGCCGGTGACGGTGCTTCTTCCAACAGTTTCTGATGGCGACGCTGAATGGAACAGTCACGCTCGCAGAGATGAACGGCATTTCCCTGGTTATCCGCCAACACCTGCACTTCGATGTGGCGTGGATGCCTGAGATATTTCTCGAGGTAAACCTGGTCATTACCAAAGGCGGCACCGGCTTCAGTACGTGCAGCGACGAATTGCGATTCGATCTGCGTGGCATCATCGACTACCCGCATCCCCTTGCCCCCACCACCGGCGCTGGCCTTGATCAAAACCGGATAGCCAACTGCTTCGGCGAAGACTGCAGCTTGAGCGGCTGTCTCTACCAATCCGTCGCTACCAGGTACCGTGGGCACACCGATACCTTGCATGGTGACACGGGCGACGCTTTTATCGCCCATCATCTCGATAGC
>JAAYYH010000192.1 GCA_012515495.1 Coriobacteriaceae bacterium
TCCGCGCTGTGAGCGAACATCGGATAACGAAACAAGGGGTGCATGGTCATCACTGTGATATTCGCTGCGATCGATACCGAAGGAGCGCTGTGATTCTTGACGAGTTCCGCGCAGATTGCGTGATGACATCCCCGTTGAGCCGTAATACTCCCGCGTGCGGCGACCATTGCGTTCGGTAGTGTCGGGATCGTAGCTATCGTAGCCGGAATCGTGATCATATCCCTCTTCGTCATACTCCTGATCGGGATAAGGTTCCTCTTCCCAGAATTCCTCTCGGTTTCCAAAACCAAGACGGCTTTTCAGATCATCCAAAAGCCCCATATGTCTCTCTCCAAATCGATGTGTCAGATAACGCCTTTTGTGTAAATATAGTATGTTTGCGCATCACTACAGTAGCCGCTTACTTTGATTGCCCTTCAGGACTGGTAACCTTGAAGGGGAGGCTCAGACCATATGCCTCGTCCTATCCGTAGAATAGTAGCACCTTCCTCGACTGCAAGCACGTAGTCTTCGGTCATCCCCATCGAAAGTTCGCAGAGTTTGACGGTAGGACTACCGCTGTATCGGGGTGCGTAATGGTCCCTAAGATCACGAAGACCACTGAAAGTACGACGCGCCGCAGCCTCATCGCCTTGAGGTGCCATCGTCATCAGGCCGCAGATCTCGATGTTTATCAGCTGAGTCGCCAGTTCGAGTAACTCCGGCAACTGCTCAGGTTTCACACCGTCTTTGCTGGCTTCTCCCGAGACATTGACCTCGACCAGCACTTGCTGTACCAATTCAAGGTCGTGGGCACGAGCGGAGATCATCTGCAGCGCTCGTTTCGACGCCACAGAATGTACTAATGTAGCGCGACCAACGAAATCACGGATCTTGTTTGTCTGTATGCTGCCGATGAAATGCCACATCTCCTCAGGAAACATCTCCTGTCGTTGTTTCAGTAGCAGAGTGCGATTCTCACCAAACTGATGTATCCCCGCTGCGATGGCCTCGGCAATCTGTGCAGGACCGACAGTCTTGCTGACTGCGATGATAGTGACTTCATCTGGATTGCGATCAACACGAGAGCAGGCAACAACCACCGAATCAAGGATGGCAGCATGGTTTTGGGCGATGCTGGTTATGGTTCTAGAACCCCCGTTTTAAGAAATCCGGAATATAATCGTCCTCGAAGATGCTTGAGCCCTTACCCTGCCCACTGCGCGATGGGGTGAAAATCGGCGTTTCACGAATCTCAGGTCGAGCCGTAGCCGGAGCGCCGAAATCCAACGAGGATTGGGCATTGATATCGCCGAATCCAGTGGCTATGACCGTCACACGCACTTGGTCATCCATGGTGTCGTCGATGACGGAACCAAAGATGATGGTGGCGTCTGGGTCAGCTGCCTCAGTTACGGTATCTGCAGCTTCAGATACTTCGATCAGACTCATATCGCTGGCGCCGGAGACTGATACCAGTATGCGGTTCGCGCCGACGATCGACGATTCCAAGAGTTTGCTGGAGATCGCCTGTGTCGCAGCCTCAACTGCGCGGTTCTCACCAGATGAAACACCGATGCCCATCATCGCTGTTCCGGCGTCCTTCATCACGGTGCGGACGTCTGCGAAGTCCAGATTGATCAATCCAGGTATGGTAATCAAATCGGTTATGCCTTGGGTGCCCTGCCTGAGGATATCATCGGCGATGCGGAATGCGTCGAGCATCGAGGTCTTCTTCTCGACAATCTGCAACAGGCGATCGTTTGGTATGATGATCAAGGTGTCGACCTTCTGGGAGAGCAGTCTGATGCCATCTTCTGCTTGCATCTTGCGACGACGACCCTCGAAACCAAACGGCTTGGTAACCACGCCAACGGTCAGTGCTCCGATGTCCTCACGGGCTATCTCGGCAACCACGGGGGCAGCCCCGGTGCCGGTACCGCCACCCTCGCCAGCAGTGACGAACACCATATCAGCACCAGCCAGAGCGTCGCGGATCTCGGAACGGGATTCCTCAGCAGCCTGAGCGCCGATCTCGGGGTTGGCCCCCGCGCCCAAGCCACGCGTCAGGTCCTCGCCGATATGCACTGTCTGATCGGCATCAGACATCAGCAGTGCCTGTCTGTCGGTATTGATCGCGATGAATTCGACACCCTTGATGCCTGCCTCAACCATCCTGTTGACAGCATTCGTTCCACCACCACCAACGCCAACGACCTTGATTACGGCCAGGTGATCCCTTCCCATAAGATCCGGCATCTTTATCCTCCAACTACATAATGGCTATTCGAGAGTACGCCAAAACAGGCGCGAAAGCACAATTTTATTCCTACCGGACTATCCTAGCAGTTACTGAAAGATGGTCAATAGAACTGGGGATTTTACAGGAAGAAAACTCCGTCTTCGCTGCGTATTTCACTCAGCGACCCTATACGTTGCCCGACTGGCTACACGCACATTGATATATGTGATGCTACCTTCGTGCTCAGCGAGCAAAGCCAGAATAGCAGCCTCTTTGTTAGGGATATCCTCTGCGAGACCAAAAGCCACGTGCACATAATTCCTCAATGTCAACTCGGTTTTCACCTTATCGGGAGCCGAGATGATAGCAACGTTTGCTCGCATCTCCGAAGTCAGACCATTGATGATATCTAGGGCGTTGACGATTCCTTCATCTGTGACTTTCTCACCCGACACAGGACCAATCGTGCGCACGACATCCTTGATCTGCGGTATTGAATCGAATTCTGAGGAATAGGCTCTGACGTCATCCAACAAGCTCTTCTCTTGCGCTACGGCGATATCTGTCGTAGCACCTTCCTCGGCTCCCGCGCTACCCTCAGTGCCGCTGACGTCTCCGACTCCGGTTCCAGTACCTCCAGGTGTATCCTCTGTCCCCTGATCACTTCCGACGTTGGTTGTGCTGGCATTTCCACTAATAGATGCTGATTGGCCGAGCAAACCAACAGTCCAGCCATCTAACCAGATACCGTCATAGCCGATTAACCAACGCTTAGATGCGCCCGCAGGTGTGTCTGCCAGGATATCAACGACAGCAGCTATCTGTCGCTCCTCAATCACCAGCACCAGAGTCGCTGGGAATTCACGAACGATCCGCGCTGACTTGACCCAGGGATCCGATTCCAAGCGTTTGGTAATGGAGTCACTATCGACCCGAAGCAAAGTGGATCCAGAGGGGACGGCTGCGAGATCAGCGAGACGCTGTGCTGTAAGTCGTTGCGCGCCGTCGACCCGGACCTCGGTAATGGTCAGGAAGCTGGAGTTGTACAGTGCGAAACCGCCGATCACTAGCACTATCAGCGCCGCGAAGATGACAATGATCTTACCCGATATACCCCGTTTGGGAGACCTTGCCGTGTTGATGCGCCTGCGCTCATCAGCAACCGTTCTACCTGACAGGCGCTTACTCTGCATCGATTTGCCTGATTGTGGTGCCGATCTGGTAGTCGAACCTTGCATCCGCCGCGGACGCTGCTGTGAGCCGTTTCTTGTCGAAGAGCTCTGTGATTGCCGGGCAGCGGACGCACGCCGAGAAGGTTGCCCGGTTGATGACGCGGCAGACCTGTCCCTGCTGTGTTGCCGCGATGACGACGTCCCCGTGCGTTGGTTGCGACTGGATTGATTAGAGCGGGAACCCGACGAACCTGATCTCCGGTTGTAGTTCTCTGTCATACTCCTCTTTCACACGTTTCCGAATATGAGTGATGATCTCAACAACATCCCAAGCCCGGGCATTACCGGTATTGACGATGAAGTTCGCGTGCAGTGAAGAGACCTCGGCTCCACCGACCTTGTAACCCTTAAGCCCCAACTCCTCGATCATCCTGCCTGCCGAGTCACCTTCAGGGTTTCTGAACACGCTGCCAGCGCTGGGCAATGTCAAGGGTTGGGTCTTGCGACGACGCTTCAGCGAAGCTTCCATCCTGGCTCGTATCTGACCCGTATGTCCCGGTTCGATCCTCAAGCCACATTCGACTATGATCTCGTTGTGGCTGATTCCGGATTGGCGATACCCCCAATCCAACTCCTCACCACGGTACCGCACCAGACCATTGTCAGGTCTGAGTACGGTGACCCAATCGACGATTGAGCTTATCCATTCACTTGCGCTGCCGGCATTCATGAACAGCGCACCACCAAGGGTGCCCGGGATACCCACAGCGAACTCGAAGCCAGAGAAGCCGTTCTTAAAGGCTGCCTGCACCAGATTTGATAGCATCGCTCCAGCACCTGCGACTAACAGGCTCTCATCTTTGTCGCTATCAGGTAAAGCAAAACGCTTGAACTCTTTACCCAGCGAGATTATGGCACCGTTGAACCCCTCATCACTGACCAACAGGTTACTGCCCTTGCCAACGACCATCCAAGGCATATCCTGCAAACGCACCGCTTCAAGTGTGCGGGTGATATCAGACACGCTCGCGCACTCGATGTAGAGAGCGGCCGGGCCACCGATACGGAAACTGGTATGACGGGCCATAGGCTCATCGAGAAACACTGAGCCGCTTACTATCCCATCCAA
>JAAYYH010000193.1 GCA_012515495.1 Coriobacteriaceae bacterium
CTAAAAACCCTACAAAGCCAATAGCTCGTCCAGCTGTCTTTCAACTAACTCAGCCAACAGCAATTGGAACGGTTCGACCTGGGGATTACCCGTCAAACCATCATAGGCCTCAAGCGCCTCGTAGTAGCGCTGCTTGTCCTCGACTCTGATGATAACTGGTGGGTAGTCGTGCTGCTCGAGCTGCGCGTTGATTATCAACCGACCCACACGACCATTACCATCGCCAAATGGGTGGATCTTCTCCAAACGCAGATGGAAAAATGCGATGTACTCAATGGGATGATGATCTTCTTTTAGGTTAGACTCTACAAGTTGAAGCATCTTGTAGGGCACCTTCTCGTACGAGGTAGGGCGATGACCACGGATCATCAGATTGTAATTGCGGTATTCACCACTTGACTGCTGCTGATCGATGAGCATCTGATAGTGAAGCTTCTTGATCTCATGTTCGGTGATACGAACGCTAACTTTGCCATATCGTTGGGCCAACAAGGTCGCGTCACGGTAACCAACCACACTCAGGTGGTCAGAAAGCGGTTTATCCGCGACTACTTCATCGTTCTCCAGAGCCCGCCTGACCTCTTCCAGTGTCAGCGAGTTTCCCTCGATGGCATTGGAATTGTAGATGCTCTCATACAAAAATCGCTCCTGGTACGCCTCTTCGGCATCAGGAGCGAGCGGGACTTTCAAACCAAGTTCAGCTTTCTTCTTGTCGACCCTTCTCAGAAGCACGTCAAGCTCATCACTCATAATGGTCTCCCTTCTCAGCGATGGTGCAACCAACCAGATGAATTCATTGTACTTGGTTTGTGTGTTGGATTGGTAGAGAAGCGAGGAATATTCTTTGCGGGGTTCTCAGGCTTCTCATCGTTACGCTTCTCCTCTGGCTTACATTAAGTCATAGGGGTCGATGTCGACAGTGACATTGACACCTTTTTCTGGACGTCGAGACCTGATGATGGGAGAAAGGACACTGGAGACATTGGCTTGTGCAGGTGCTTTTACGAGCATGTGCCAGCGATAGCTGCCCTGACGTTTATCAAAGACACAGGGACTTGGGCCAAGCAGCTTCCAACCGATAGATGCCTTCGCTTCGGCCGCCTCGAGTGTTGTCTGAGTCATATTGAGTCTTGCCAAAGCCGTCTCAATCGGTTGCGCGAGAGCCATTGACTGCGTGATCACAGCTTTCTTATCTTTGCCCCAGATAAGGATATTCGCAAGTCGGCTATAGGGTGGATACCCAAGCTCGCTGCGAATCTTCCGTTCTTCGGCTAACAGCATCTCGCGATTGTGCTCAGCTGCGGCACGGATGGCAACATGTTCCGGCCAATAGGTCTGGACGATCACTCGGCCATCTTTCTCCGCGCGACCAGCCCGACCAGCAACCTGTTCCAGTAACTGGTATGTCCGTTCTGGAGCGCGGAAATCCGGGAACTTCAAAGAGGTATCGGCGATGAGGACACCCACCAGCGTCACTTCAGGAAAATCCAGTCCTTTAGCTATCATCTGTGTACCCAGCAGTACACCCGTGGAAGCGGCCATGAACTCGTCAAGCTGTCGCTCGTGGCCGTTCTTACCGCGTGTGCTGTCAGCATCCATGCGGATAATCGGCGTCCCAGGTGGAAGCAACGCCCTGAGCTGGTCCTCCGCGTATTGCGTGCCTGGTCCCAGTTGCCGCAGGTAGGGACTGCCGCATTGCGGACAGGTCGATGGTACCGCTTGACTGACACCGCAATGATGGCACATCAGATAACTCGGCTTGATATGATAGGTATAAGAAGTTGAGCACTGATCACATGTAGGCACATAGCCGCAGTCCCTACAGAGTAAGAATGAGGCGAATCCGCGTTTGTTCAACAACAACACGGCTTTCTCGCCACGTTCCACAGTCTGCGACAACGCATCGCTGAGGACTCTTGAGAACATCGATGTATTCTTCGCCTTGAATTCCGCGGCGAGATTGACGATCAGCACTGGTGGAAGCGACTTGCCGCTGGCACGCTGAGGCAACGCAACCAGCTTCCACGTGCCGATCTCGCAGCGATGCAATGTCTCCATTGAGGGTGTAGCGCTGCCTAATACCAGCGCCGCGCCGCGCAGTTGAGCGAGTTTCTCAGCCACATCCCTCGTCAGGTAGCGTGGAGCGTTGTTCTGTTTATATGTTGACTCATGCTCCTCGTCGATGACTATCAAGCGCAAATCATGTAAGGGAGCGAATAATGCCGAACGAGCGCCTACCACGACGCGGGCAGTGCCACAACGGATCTGATCCCATTGATCGAACCGTTCTCCCGGACTCAAGCGTGAATGGAGTATCGCCACCAAATCTCCGAAACGTGCCCTGAAGCGCGCCACTGTTTGAGGTGTCAAGCTGATCTCGGGGACCAACACACAGGCAGAACCGCCATCATCTAGCACTGAGCGGATTGCCTGCAGATAGACCTCGGTCTTCCCTGATCCCGTTACTCCGTCTAAAACGATTACCTCTCCGCGCCGCTCAAGCGCATCTCGAATAGCGGCAACAGCCGTACGCTGCCCTGTTGTCAGTGCCGAGATATCGCTTGATGTGGGTTGCTGCGAGCACTGGCCACGGACGCGCCGTCGGGATTCGATCGAGATGACCCCGCGCCTATTTAGTGCCTTGAGCGATTCAGCCGGAGCGGCGATTTCCAAGGAGAGCTCGGCAACCCTCATCTCACCAATACGCAAAGCTTCGATGATAGCCCGTTGTTTGACGGCGTTCTGTGGCGGTTCGTATACCCGCCCAGAAGTAGTCAGGGCTATCCAACGATCATCTATCGGTCCAACACCTGGATGGATGAGCTGCCAGTTGCCATTGGCGTCCTTTTTGATGCGCGGAGACGACCCGGGTGGCGTGAACAGATGCAGCACCTCACTCAGTGGCGCCATATACTCCTCGGCGATCCAGAGTGCCAGTTGTGCTGATGTCGCGTCGAAATATGGTGTTGAGAGCAGTTCTTTGAGCGGCTTTATCTTGCTGGGATCGATTGCCCCATCAGGCTGTTCGCTGACTCCCGTGATATAGCCTAGCGCAGGACGATTGGCGAAATCCACCAACACACAGCAACCGATCTCCGCTGACATCCCAGTAGGGACCAGATAATCATATGCGCAATCCAGCGCACGCGTGGGTATATCCAACACCACTTGAGCGTAAGCTGATTGTGCGCGATTGTCAGCCTTCGCTTCCGGCATCGACACTCCCCCTATGCGCAGATTGCCCCATGCCCGACAGTGTAGTCTGCGCTGCTTTCAGCACCGATGAACCCGCGGGCACGATCACATCGAGCGCTTGAGGTACTACTGAGATCTCAAAATGTGTACCCTGCTGAGCCTCTCCGTCACACTGCGCCGGCACAGGTGCCTCAAAATCGATCGTCAGGTTCTGCGCCCTGTAGGTATCAAACGTTGGATAGCGTTCGTGCTTACCGCTGAAGATACGGGCAAGGTAGAACAGCGCCCGCAGCACACCTACTTTCTTACCAGTGCAAACATCGAGATAACCATCGGTGATGTTGGCACGAGGCGCGATGCGGAATCCTCCTCCATATGTCGCTCCGTTCTGAACAGCAAGAATCAACAGGTCGTCATCGAACAATCTCCCATCAATGCTATAGCGCACTCGATGCGCCTTGAGTTCTCTTATTATCGCGAGCACCGCGGCGTGCGCATAGAGCAGTGCCCCACTGGTACGGGTGCTTTTTCGCAAATCGACAGTACTGATCGCCACCGCCGCATCAACGCCAAAACTCAATGTCTCCAGATACCAGGTTTGGTTGCATTTCCCCACATCCGCGCTAATTCGTACCCCGTTACGCAGCTCCCTGATGGCTTGGATCGGATCCGTTGAGACACCCAAGGTCCTGGCAAAGTCGTTGCCTGATCCAATAGGGATGATGGTGATGGCGGGACGACTCTCGCGCGGGCGCGAGAGCACACCTTGAGCGATATCATGTAGTGTACCGTCGCCACTCAATACAACCAGAAGATCCGCGTCTGTTTCAGCTCCCAACGCAATGGCATTGGCCTTGTTTCCAGGCTCGGTGAACAACAGCTGATGCTGGGGGAAGAGCTGGGAAAATGACTTTTCCACCTCAGGGCGAATGCGCGACCCGGTATCATTGCCAGCAGTTGGATTAATGACTATGGTTATGGATTTGATTGTATGCATCTGACTCCTGTGCAAATCTCAACGAACACCATTGCGTTTTTAATAGAGCAGGTTATTGTTCGCCCATGATCGCGCCATAAGGCCATTGCATGATCCCGCCAATGTCGTAAGTCTTGTTGTATCCCATGTTATAGAGTATTGCTGCAGCCTGAGAGCTTCTGACACCGACGTGACAATACGTCAGGATGATTGTGTCCTTATCGGGAATCCGAATCTCAATCTCTTTCTCAAGTGACTCAATGGGAATCAAGGTCGCGCCTTCAATGTATGCCCAAGCGTATTCCTCTGGGCTACGAACATCCAACAATACGTAATCGGGATACTCTTCCATGATTTGACGAGCCATCTCTGGGGTTATCTTTCGACTGTTGTCGGTAAAAGATGGTAAGTCCATGATAGTTCCTCCCTGTACTAGTTGATGAATGGCCTATTATTATAGCTGTCGCAACATTACCAGACCGCGAGAACCGCAGAGGAGTTGAGAATGGCTAAGACGATCTATCTAGCTGGTGGCTGCTTCTGGGGAGTGGAGAAATATCTATCACTGGTTCCAGGTGTGATCAAGACGCAGACTGGTTACGCAAACGGCCATCGCGCGAACCCAAGTTATGAAGTTGTCTGCTCGGGCACCAGCGGCTTTGCCGAGACGGTAGAAGTCACCTACGACGAGTCACTTATCAGTCTTGATGCTCTACTGTTCCTGTTCTACGACATCATCGATCCTACGTCAGTCAATCGTCAGGGAAATGACGTTGGTATCCAGTATCGTACCGGTATCTATTATAGTGATGAGGATGATGCTCCCGTTATCAGTTCCTCATTGCAGGAACTGCAATCACATCATGACAAGGAAGTGGTGATTGAGATCGAGCCTTTGGCCTGCTTCTATCCTGCCGAAGATTATCATCAAGCATATCTGGATAAACACCCGGGTGGGTACTGCCATATCAACCCTCGAAACTTTGAGAACATCGGGCGGAGATTGGCGAAGTACGAACAACTCCGCAAACTGAGTCCTCTGCAATACGCAGTAACTCAGCAAAGCGCGACTGAACCAGCCTTCTCCAATGAGTACTTCGATAACTTTGAGTCGGGAATATACGTTGACGTGGTTACCGGCGAGGCGTTGTTCTCTTCCAAAGATAAGTTCGAGTCCGACTGTGGCTGGCCCGCGTTCTCCAGGCCCCTGCAGGCATCTGCGATTCAAGAACATGTTGACTATAGCCATCGCATGATCCGCACTGAGGTGCGCGGCACCAACAGTGATTCGCATTTGGGACATGTCTTCACCGACGGACCGCGCGAAAGCGGCGGTCTGCGCTACTGCATCAACAGCGCTGCGCTGCGCTTTGTCCCCAAAGATCAGATGGCCGAGCAGGGGTACGGTCACCTGCTTGGTCTATTTGACAGCTCCACTGAGAGCTCGAGCGATGAAGAGACCAATCACAACAGCGATTAAGCTGAATCCCACATTCATCAAGACGTTCAATCCGCTGTGCAAGTATTGGCCATTCTCAAATAGCAGCACTGTCTCTGCGCTAAAGGCAGAAAACGTGCTCAGACCGCCCAGCAGTCCAGTGACGATAAACAATCTGGATCTCTGGGTGATGGACGAAAATGGCTCAAATCCGATTATGAATCCTATCGCCAGACCAGCGATGACATTGACCAGCAGGGTGCCCAAGGGAATCGCTGGCATAAAGGTCGTTGCTCCCTTATCGAGCAGATACCGCAGCGTACATCCAACAAATCCACCCAGACCAACCACCAGTATCTCTCCCACGATTCCTCCCACTCAAACAGTGCCGCAAGAGCAGCATCTATCTTGCAGAAGTCATCAGCATGTGCGGTTTGGTCATTGGGTAACGGACCAGGGAGAACTTCATTCCCTCAGTCTAATTCTTGCATTCCAAAAGCATCCACGCAACATCTCGACTTAAACCACTCGGCAAATGGTGGAGATTCAGCACGCAGGGAATTACGATATTCAGGCGTAGATCTCTGTTTCAACAACCAGCTCGTTCTTGATCTTGCCCACCAACTTCTGTAAGGCATCGATGCAGTTTGGCCGGATGTCGGCACCGATTATAACGTACATGATGGAGTCACCCACCTCAAGAGTACCCTCATTGAGCCAGACACGAACATAGTGTACGCCTGGCCAGGTCAGTGCCTCTGCTACCGCCTCATCAAGACCCGCGGCATCATATGAGAACTCAACCTGCGCCACATCGCCAAGTCCCTCGACGCCCTGACGTACTTGGGCTTTGGGTGTGACGCGTACCACGCCGTTATGCAATAGGAACATTCCGCATTGATCGGCCTTATCGCTGGCTTTTGCTTCCTTTAGCCACAGATCGGCAGACGGTTCAGGTTTTGCCATCTCTCCTCATTTCGTTATCAAGCCCTTACGAGCGAATCTGTATTCCTCATCGCGAATAGATTAGCGCATCAGCCACAACCGTACAAGTTCAGATCGTACAAGTTAAGATACGTGTTCATGGAACATTATTCACCCATCACTTGTATAATCATATGCAGGGACAATAAATCCAACAGCAAGGGAAGGGATTACCTTGTATACTGTGCCGCCCAAGAAGATGTTAGCTTTGAACATCCTCGCCATCCTTCGTGAATACACTGACAGCGATCACCGACTTTCGCAGAAGCAGATCGTTGAATTGCTGGAATCCGAATACCAGATGCAAGTGGACCGTAAAAGTATCAAGCGAAATCTGATGAACCTCATCGATTCGGGCTATGACATCGAATTCACGGAGACCGTGCGACAGACAAAGAGCGGCGAGATTGAAACGATCTGCAGTGACTGGTACATCAACCGCGATTTCGAGGATAGCGAGCTGCGCTTATTGATTGACAGCCTGTTGTTCTCGAACCACATCCCCACCAGTCATTGCCGGCAATTGATAGATAAGCTCAAAGGGCTCTCAAATCGCTATTTTAATACTAGGATCAAACATGTGCACAGTCTGCCTGAAGTCAAATCGACCAATCGACAGCTGTTCTACACCATTGATGTCCTGGACGAGGCGATTAGCAGGGAGAGACAAGTTCAGTTCAACTACGGCACCTACGATATCGATGGCAAACTTCACCCCCGTCTGGACGCGGAAGGAGCGACCAAGGGATACCGCATCGACCCCTACCAGATGGTAGCCGTAAACGGTCGCTACTATCTGATCTGCCGCTATGACCCTTATGATCAACTTGTTTATTATCCCATTGACCGTATCCTCAACATCAAGATCCTCGACACCCAGGTCAAACCGCTGCGAAAGCTACCAGGTCTTTCTGATGGTTTGGACTTGCCTCGCCATATGGCAGAACACGTCTATATGTTCGCGGGCGAAAGCGTAACTGTTCGCTTTCGCGTTGCGCGTTCCGCCCTTGTGCATGTCTATGACTGGTTTGGTGATGACGTGCGGCTGACGAACATCAACGATGACACCGTAGAGGCAATAGTCTGCGTTAACGAGCAGGCGATGCTGTACTGGGCACTGCAGTTCAACGAACACATCGAGGTGATCGCTCCCTATTCATTAAGAGATAGATTACTCTTAGCAGGTCAATCTATAACGGAGAAATATCGCTGAGATTCAAACTTGTCCCCCGCAAGAACACAGCACCGTCATCGACTCCCGTCGCACATCATTAGGTATATGATGTCACGGCCCGTGATGCCACGGGCCGTGGGTCGTCTTCCGTCTACTCGCAGGCAGCCCTGACCTTGGCTTGCAGCACAAGCGATATGGCATTGTCGCCACCTAGGAAGTAGCCTTGGTGGATATCGGCCTTGTTGTCGGCGATGATGCCATCGACGCAGAACA